>NZ_JAUBOZ010000040.1:52752-66463 GCF_036700475.1 Microcoleus sp. T2B6
GGCGATCGATCTTTGGTGTTAACAACCAGATCGATCGCGCAATCCGGCTATCTCGCAATCCCGAACTCCGGCAGGGGTTCAAACCCCTGCCTCAAAGCGAAAGTCGTCTGAAGACGACTGAAGAATTTACCAGTCCTCTTTGAGAGGACTTTGGCTATGAGGCGGGGAATTCATTCCCCGCCGGATTGTGGGAAAGCGCGTGATTCGATCGCCCTTAAATCCCGAAAACACCCGTTGTTCCGTACTTTCACCAGTGTTTGCAAAACTTTATCAAAAAAAACTTGAGAGTTTTGCATAAAACCACTGAGCTCACCCTGATAAATATACAGAAGGGAAATTACGAAGTTCATCGCACTTGTTGAGAGTTATTCAAAAGTGCGATCGCGCGTAACTTCCCGATCGAAATCCGAACCAACATCCCAACGGATATTGGAAAGGGCTTCTTCCGATGTTGGTTTAATCTATTTCCACGGTTGCATTTATTGAGTTCATTTGAGCTGGTAATTGCGACAACAGAGTTGAAGTGCGATCGCACTTCGCGAGACTTCAGTTTGGGTAAATGACGGATATACGACAGCTAGAGAGTGCAGAAGTGCGAAAGTGCAGAAGTGCGATCGGGCTTGTCGATAGAGTCGCTTTGTCAATTTTCAGAACACATTGTATCTTCTACCACGCGAGGATAAAAATCATGGCTACTACTCCTAAGTTTGAATTCCAAGAAGTTTATAATCAACTCATTGAAGAAGGTGGTAAAAGTCGTGTGATTTTTATCAATGGTGGGCCACTAGGATCGTTGTCTGGAATTCAAGAAGCATGGACGGCTATTGACAACTCATTAAAATTAAATGATTCATCTTGGAAGCCTGATGCTCAGAACAGTCAAGGGTCTGTATGGTTTGATCCGGTCATTAATCCTAATCAGACACACTTTGCAATAAATTTTTATTGGGAAGTTACTAAAGTTATCTTCCAGAAGGCTGTATTAGCAGTAACAAAAGAAGTAACTGATTACATAACAAGTTTTGGGCAAGACCCTATTGAGCCACTAGCAAGCATTTTTCAGTTACTTACCAATATTTCGAGTCCTCAAGGATTTACACAGGTTGTCAGCTCAAATCCCACGCTCTTGAATTATGTAACTTCTCGTGTACCAATTACCGATATTCTTTCTGCTTTTAGTGGCGATGCAAAAGAACTACTCACCCAATATTTAACAGAAGAGACTTCTGCAAGCTGGGGAGTTAATAGTCAATGGATAGAAGGCAATTATCCTACAACTGATTGGCTAAAAGTTCCTGCACAAGCAGGACAAGATAAAAACTCTATAATTCTCATTCCAAATTCTCAGGGAAATTTTTTCGCTGAAGATGGATTGCGAGATTTAGAGACAAAAGGTTATTCGGTTGACTTTTCTCGCCTCAAAGTTATTGCCACAGCTTCGGAAACAAAATATGCCGCTGTTAGTAGACCATATCCTACACAAGAAGTGGCAGTTGATGGAGATCCATTTATTGTAATGCAAGCCAACCTTGATGCAATCTCTAAAATCGGAAATTTTTTAGAGTTTGGAGTAAAGTTTATTCAACTGGGGATGGGCAAGCACTCGTTTGTAGAAAACTATAGCAGTCATCCCACGCTAGTCAATGGATTTAAAGAACTTGTTTACGAACTGCACCCCAAAGGATTCTATTTTCCTAAAGGGAAAGTCAGTACAGGCCCAACCAATGATGATGACTGGCTTCAAGCAAATGGAGACATTCAAGGAGGAGACCGCAATGATGTTATGCAAGGTGGAGATAACAATGATAAATTAAGTGGTGATTCTGGCTTCGACTTTTTAGATGGTGGAGGAGGAACTGATACTGCTAGTTACTCCGGCAGCCCAATTGGCATTAAAGTTTGGGCTGATAAAGTTGATGACAAATTTGATGTTTACAAAGTTGAAGATGGCTTTGTTGTAAAAGGCGATAAAACTGTAGACACTCTGGGAAATATCGAAATCATCAGCGGCTCAAATTTTGACGATCAAATGACCGGCGGTGACTACACCGATATCTTCTACGGCCAAGGCGGCAACGACCTTTTTTGGGGACAAAAAGGAGACGATACATTCTACGGTGGCACTGATAATGACAAAGCTTACGGCGGCGATGACAATGACGACCTCCGAGGTGACGAAGGCAGCGACGATTTAAGAGGAGAAAACGGCAACGACACCCTTTACGGCGGTCAAGATAATGATTTCCTCTACGGTGGCGATGGTGAAGACGAACTTCGCGGCGAACAAGGTGCCGATGACCTCCGAGGAGAAAATGGCAACGACTCTCTCTACGGCGGAACCGAAAATGATTCCTTGTACGGCGGCCAAGGTGAAGACAAACTCTATGGCGAAGAAGGAGACGATGACTTAAAAGGAGAAGAAAACAACGATTCTCTTTACGGCGGAACTGGCAAAGATACCCTCAATGGCGGCACTGGAAATGACGACTTGCGAGGCGAACAAGGCGATGACTTATTACAAGGAGAAGCCGGAAACGACACTTTATATGGTGGCGAAGACCAAGACCAACTTTATGGTGGATTAAATGCCGACTTACTCTACGGCCAAACTGGCAACGATCAACTTTTTGGTGAAGACGGCGATGACATCCTAGACGGCGGTACCGACAACGATATCCTCATTGGAGGTACTGGCGATGACAAACTCTACGGCCAAACCGGCAACGATATCATCCAAGGCAACGAAGGCGAAGACTACGCCGAAGGTGGCAGCGGCCGCGACTTCATCCAAGGCAACGAAGGTAACGACATCCTCTACGGACAAGATGGCAGCGACACCGTAGAAGGCAACGCCGACGACGATTTCATCGATGGTGGCAGCGGCCAAGACTTGCTTTTCGGCAATACCGGAGATGACAGAATTTACGGACAAGCCGGCAACGACATCATCCAAGGCAACGAAAACAATGACTGGCTAGAAGGCGGCGACGGCCAAGACATCATTGATGGCGGGGCCGACGACGATGATATTTACGGACAAGCAGGGGAAGACAACCTTTTCGGCAGTCAAGGCCAAGACTACATCGATGGTGGTGACGGCAAAGATACCCTGTTTGGCGGCTTCGATGACGACGTACTTCTAGGCCAAGCCGGCGATGACACTCTCAACGGCAACGCTGGCAACGACGAATTATTTGGCGGTACTGGCAATGACTCGTTAATCGGAGAAATCGGCGATGACTTAATTGATGGAGGAGAAGGAGTCGATCTCGTTAATTACATCAATTCTCCCAGTGGCGTTATCGTTAATATTGACGAAAATAGCGACTACGACAACAACACCAACCAACGTTTCAAAGAATTCGTCACCGCAGTTAATCCCAGCGAATATTACACGGAACTCGAACGGGATTTTGAAATTGCTGCTGGTACTGGCAAAGACGGTTTTGGCACTACCGATGCTTTGAGAAACTTAGAAGACATCATCGGTACTCGCTTTGAAGACATCCTAATTGGCAACGAAAAAGATAACCGAATTTGGGCATTAGAAGGCAACGATTTATTAATTGGCAATGCCGGCAATGACTCATTTTACGGCGGAGAAGGTATCGACATTCTCAGCTACCGCCGCGACCCGAACGGCGTTACTGTCAATTTACAAACAGGGGATGCTACCGACGGTTGGGGAAATCAAGACAAAATTGCCGACATTGAAAACGTCGCCGGTTCTCGGCATGACGATAATATTACCGGCGACGATACCGTTAACGTTATCACCGGCGATGCTGGGAACGATCGCATTTACGGACTCGGTGGCGACGACAAACTCTACGGCGAATTCGGCAACGACCTAATCTACGGTGGCGAAGGCGGCGACAGCATCTACGGCAATCAAGACCGAGACACCCTATACGGTGAAGCCGGTCAAGACTACATCCGAGGTGGTGATGCCGACGACTTAATCTACGCCGGTAGCGATGACGACACCGTTGCCGGAGACGCTGGCTACGGCAACGACACAATTTTTGGCGAAACAGGCAAAGACTTACTCTACGGTGGCGCTGGCGACGACTTTGTGTACGGCGGCGCAGACAAAGACACCATCTACGGCGAAGGCGAAAACGACAAACTCTACGGAGAAGGAGACACCGACCTAATCTACGGTGGCACCGGCGACGACGAACTCTCCGGCGGCGACGACCAAGACACCCTCATCGGCGAAGCCGGCAACGACACTCTCGCAGGCGATGCAGGCGACGACACCCTAGACGCCGGAACAGGCAACGACTATCTCTACGGCGGCACCGGCAAAGACACCCTAAATGCCGGCCTCGGCAACGACCAACTTTACGGCGGCGACGATGCCGACATCCTCCTAGGCAAAGAAGGCGACGACAACCTGTTTGGCGAAGCGGGCGACGACACCCTCGATGCAGCAGAAGGCAACGACAACCTCTACGGCGGCGACGGCAAAGACATTCTCGATGCTGGAATCGGCAACGACAAACTTTGGGGTGGTCAAGACGATGACACTTTATACGCCAAAGCCGGCGACGACAAACTGTTTGGCGAAGCGGGCAACGACAGCCTCAACGCAGCAGAAGGCAACGACAGTCTCTACGGTGGAGACGGCAAAGACATTCTTGATGCCGGAATTGACAACGACTATCTCTGGGGTGGTCAAGACGATGACACTTTATCAGCCCAAGCTGGCGATGACTACTTGTTTGGCGAAGGCGGCAACGACAGCCTCGATGCAGCCGAAGGCAAGGATTCCCTTTACGGCGATAGTGGCAAAGACTTTCTCAATGCTGGCGCAGACAACGATTACCTCTGGGGTGGTCAAGACGACGATACTTTATCAGCCCAAGCTGGCGATGACTACCTGTTTGGCGAAAACGGCGATGACATCCTCGATGCAGCAGAAGGTAACGATTCCCTCTACGGTGGCGACGGCAAAGACATTCTCGATGCCGGAATTGACAACGACTATCTCTGGGGTGGTCAACACGATGACACTTTATCAGCCCAAGCTGGCGATGACAACTTGTTTGGGGAATCTGGCAACGACATCCTTGATGCAGCAGAAGGCAACGATTCCCTCTACGGTGGCGACGGCAAAGATACCCTGTTCGGCGAAGCTGGCAACGACTTATTAGAAGGCGGTTTCGGCGATGACTCACTCTTAGCAGGCGAAGGCAACGATACCCTTCTCGGTCAAGCTGACAACGACACTCTGTACGGCTTCAGTGGCGATGACATCCTCGAAGGCAACTCAGGAACAGACCGACTTTTTGGGGAACTCGGCAACGATACTCTCAATGGCGGTACTGAAAACGATACCCTCGAAGGCGGCGAGGGTAACGACATTCTCGACGGTGGTGATAATAACGACAGTCTGTTCGGACAAGTCGGTGATGATACGGTTATCGGCAACCGTGGCGATGACATTGTTGATGGCGGTTCCGGCAATGATTTGCTTCAGGGTAATCAAGGGCGCGATCGAATTTACGGTCAATCCGGCCTCGACACCCTCCTCGGTGGCGACGATAGCGACACTCTGTGGGGAGGCGATGACAGCGACAACTTGCTGGGAGAATCCGGCAGCGATACCCTGTTCGGCGGTTTCGGCAACGACCAACTCGACGGTGGCGAAAATAATGACAGCCTCTACGGGGAAGGTGGCGATGATACCTTAGCTGGCGGAACAGAGGACGATTTCGTAGATGGCGGCACCGAAAACGATACTCTCTCCGGCAATGACGGCCGTGACAAATTATACGGCCGCCAAGGCAACGACTTCTTAGAAGGCAATGCCGATAACGACCAACTGTGGGGTGGCGATAACGAGGATACGCTGTTAGGACAAACCGGAGATGACATTCTGCGGGGTGAATCGGGCAATGACAGCCTTGATGGTGGCGAAGGGGCCGATCGACTTTTCGGTCAAATCGGCAAAGATACCCTCTCCGGTAACATTGGCGACGACTACTTAGAAGGTGGCGCAGACGATGATAGCTTAACTGGAGGCGAAGGAGTCGATCGCATTTACGGAAATGACGGCAACGACATCGCCGACGGCAACAGCGGCGACGACTACATCGACGGCGGCGCTAACAACGATACTTTAGCAGGGGGAGAAGGGCGCGATCGAATTTTAGGTCAAGCCGGCAACGACAGCCTCGAAGGCAACGACGAGAACGACTTCCTCGATGCCGGAACCGGAAATGACACCCTGTGGGGCAACGACGGCGACGACGAACTCTACGGCCGAGAAGACCAAGATTTCATTGATGGCGGCCGCGGCAGCGACCAAATCTACGGCGGAGATGCAGCCGACACCCTCCTCGGACAAACCGGAGAGGATAACATCGACGGTGGTTCCGGCGCCGACTCGATTCTCGGCAACGACGGCAACGACAACATTTGGGCAAAAGCCGGCAACGACTTCATCAACGCCAACGCCGGCAACGACAACATTTGGGGCGACGAAGACGACGACCTGATTTTTGGAGAAGCAGGCGAAGACAACATTGACGGCGGTTCCGGCTACGACAGCATAGACGGCGGCGCGGGCAACGACCAACTGTTCGGCGGTACGGGCAACGACCAATTATTAGGAGGTGCCGGCAACGACAAAATTGACGGCAGTATCGACGACGACAAACTCTTCGGAGGTGCCGGCAACGACTTGATGTTTGGCAGTCAAGGGCAAGACACGATGTTAGGCGAAGTCGGGGAAGACACCCTCTACGGTGGCGATGAAACCGACATGATGGACGGCGGCGCGAGTAACGACTTGGTTGTCGGCGACTCCGGCGACGACACTCTGACTGGCGATTCCGGCGACGACACCCTCGCCGGCGGCAGCGGCAACGACTTGATGGGAGGAGGCAACGGCGATGACTTGATGTTCGGTGAATGCGAAGACGACACCATGCTGGGAGGTGCCGGTAAGGACACCCTTGACGGCGGTTGTGGCAACGACTTGCTAACCGGGGAAGCCGGCAGCGACAACCTCTTGGGTAACGAAGGCGATGACAGTCTCGATGGCGGCAGCAGTAATGACACCCTCGATGGCGGTAATGGCAACGATTTCTTAAATGGTGGCAGCGGCAACGACAGCCTGAATGGTAACGATGGCGATGACAGTCTATACGGCGGCGAAGGTAACAACGTGCTCAAGGGCGGAAATGGTCAAGATTCGCTGATTGGAGGCAGTAGTTCCGACATATTTGTGCTAGCGCCAAGTTCGGGACTTGATAACATTTTCTACTTCCAGGGCGATCGCGATTACTTCGGACTCTCACAAAACCTCACTTTTGACCAATTGCAAATCGTTCAAGGCGGTGAAAATTATACTAACGATGCTTTGATTAGCATCGCAGGTACCGGCGAACATTTAGCTTGGGTGAAAGATACTCAATTTAGTGCGATCGACAGTTCTCGGTTTATTTCCATCACCCCCGGAGCCCCGCTGCCTGGAGTTTTCAATACTCCTTCGCCTGTCGATTCTTTAACTGGCGAACCTGTTGATAGTGAGGATGATGAGTTGATTGATAACAGTTCTACCGCTGGCTTATCAAACACAACTGCAACAGTAATGAGTCAGCCAAACAGCACGACCACTGCATCAATTAGTCAGCAAAATACCACGACTACTGCACCAGCAAATATCACCTTGCAACCATTACCAACAGCGACTAATCCAGATAATTTGACAGTAACTTCGGCCAATACTATCCCCGACGATATCTTGTTGAATGGCGGTGCAATTCCCACCATGATGACCTTTAGTGAAACTGATGATGACATCCTCATCTACGACACTAACAGCTTGTTGGGTTCTCTAACCAGCGCTCAAACTCAGCCAATTATTCCTTTGAACGGCACGATCGCTAGTAGTGCGATTTCCCCAATTGCTAATAATTCTGCCAATGACAAAAGCCTCTTAATTACTCCGGCTGCAAGTCCCAGCAATCCACTAGCAAATAGCGATTTGACTGGCATTTCGACCTTGTAGTAATTGTAGGTTTGGTTGAGGGCGATCGAATAGATAAAACCCCGGTTTCTTGAAGAAACCGGGGTTTTTAGAAAGGGTATTAATTAAGGAAAGGAACGCGAAAACCTGTTGTTGGCTGTTACCACTTCTGGGCGACCGCTTGAATCAACCCCAGATACTGAGCAGGTAACTCTTCTGCCAGGTACAAGACCGACTCGAACTCCTAGTAGCGACGCTCCATTCATTTTTACTGGAGTTTGCGGGCGATCTCTTCAGCACATTTACTTCCCTCTTTACAGAATGTAATTGTTGTACTACCGTACCTTTGATTCTGAGTATTGAGATAATACATAGTCCCATCGAACTGAGTGGGAGAATCTCCGCTGATGGTCGCTGGAATTGCACCTTCAATATAGGCAATGCGAGGGTTGGGATCAGCAGTGTTCAAGGAGACCATAATCTTTCTGCTATCTGGAAGAACTGCGGCATTAATGCTACGCCAGCCAACATTTGTTTTTATTACTTGGGACTGAGAATCGATGCATCCTCGCCGCGTGGCGTTGTTTATACTAAACTCATTCGAGGCTGCTGCCTGAGAAATATCTGCTGTACCCAGAATCGATATACAGTTCAAATTATCGTACTGCAGTGGTACACCGCTGGTTTTTGTTTCGTAAAACCACTGGCCCTGGATGGACAGAGACTTTGGGATGGAGGCTTTCTTGATGAGAACATATTGTGTTCCCCCAACCGAAAAACCTTCATATCCTTGCTGCACAGCAACAGCACCGAGCAAAGCACCAGCAGCGAAGGCTGCAAGTAACTGCCAATGGTTTTTTGCCCACTCAGTAACAAGAGTTCTTGGAGAAGGTTCCGTTTCCATATTATCTAAAGAGACTCACAAACATAGTTGTCACACATCGACTGTCTACTTGCGATTAGCATCGTTGACATGGGGTATTATCCGGTACGGCATTTGTCATTGAGCCATCCGCATAACTTATAATTGTCCCGCAGTTACAGTACAATACTCTTCCCGATCTACCTATCCGGAACCTCTGCGGTTTAACTTTGAACAATCTGAACACCTTCTGCTCAACCTTAACTCAAAGAGTAAACCACCCCGATCGCCCTGCCGATGAGAAAAAGTGACACGATTTTGTAAACTTACGTAAATTACCTCTATCGATTTAAGCTTTGAGATTTGAGATTTTGGAATTAACCTCACCGATCGCCAAATCCTCACATAATTTCATCAAAAATTACCTCCTCTGAAAAATCTTATTGCTCGAATGGCTCTACCAGAATTGCCTCTAAAATATAACGTGTAAGGATCGTATATTTAGGGCTGTCGATCGAAAATAATTTCCTCATATAATTGCTCGATCGGCAAACTTAGATTTATACTTTGAAACTCAACCCGTTCGCCCTCACGATAGCTCAAAATCACCCACTCACCAGCATCATTTTTATGATAAATATCGATCGCCACCTCATCAGAACTTGCTAATACATAATCGATAAGATTGGGGTTGCGGCGATACTTTTCAAACTTCTTGCCTCGATCGTAAGCTTCGGTGCTATCCGATAAAACCTCCACAATTAAGCAGGGATAAGTAATATAGATAGCATTTTCTCGATCTCGATTATCGCAAGTAACACTCACATCTGGATACGTATAGTTAGGAGTATTAAGAATGTTAACCTTTAAGTCTGAGTTAAAAACATTACAATTACTTCCCCGCAGATGAGATCTAATCGATAACAAGAAATTTATAGCAATCGCACTATGATTTTGGGTGCCACCACTCATTGCATAAACCCGACCATCGATCAGTTCGTGTTTTTCTAGCTGCTTTTCTTCCCAACTAAAATACTCTTCTGGTGTAAAGTGCCGATCGTTATCTCGTGCTGCTATCATCACAATACTCCATTAATCAAAAGTTAATAATACCAACTCACAACTCGATAAAAAGTGACACTATCTGGTAAACTTACGTAAGTTACCTCGATCGATTTGAGCTTGGAGATGTGAGATTTACGCTCCTCTTTCATTTTCCTAGCAATTGTCGAACTTGTGCCAAGCCAACATCGCCTGGAATGGATTGGACTGTGCCACTATCAATCTCGGCAATGCGGTCTTGAGCTTTCTGTACGCCCTAGTTCAAAACATCTCGATCTGTTCTGTCATGCTTTCTAGGATCTTGTCGAGGAGGATAGCCTTGGCGGTATCGGGTAGGGCAGTTGCTTCGGAAATAAGCTGGTCTAGGGTTAGCATTGGATGATTTTGCTCCGAGGAAACGATCTGAATTCTAAATCGTCTAGATTAGCGTGAGACAGAAAGCACCATCCATCACCGACGTGTTTTAGAACAAACGGACTTTTATTTTACCGAAAAACTGGGTCTAAAGCCCCTTCTTCAGTGGCCGGCTTTTCTTGATTTCTAATATACTCCTTTAAGACTTCTAAAGGCGCACCCCCTACAGAAACAGCAAAATAGCTAGGACTCCACAATGCCTCTTTATGAGGTTTTTTGTGTCCAGCTTGTCCGTACCTGCGACTAGAAACACCCTTTAATGCGTTCACGATTTGAGAAATTGAAAGTTTAGGTGGATATTCAATCAGCGCGTGAATGTGATTGTCTTCACCATTAAACTCAAGCACTTGAAAATTCATTTTTTCGGCAACCTCTCGAAATGTTTTTTCAATCAAATCAAGACTTTCTCCCGTAAATACAGACCGACGGTACTTTGTCACGCAGACCAAGTGTATTTTAAGTTCTGTAACAGAATGGCGTTCCTTGCGGTAAATAGTTGTCATAGCCTGTAAACCAATATATAATCGAGTAACAGACCAATTCTAGCACAAGTCATGAAAGCAAGATTTCGCTACAGATTTTACCCGACCGACCAACAACAGCAGAGTCTAGCTCGGTTGTTTGGCTGCGTTCGCGTAGTCTGGAACGACGCTCTTGCCCTCTGCAAGCAATCTGAAAAAAAGCCAAAATCAGCAGAACTTCAAAAAACAGTAATCACTCAGGCAAAAAAGACTGAAGAAAGGGCATGGTTGGGGGAAGTCTCGGCAATTCCTCTACAACAGTCGATCTCGGACTTGGAAACAGCATTTAAGCACTTTTTTGAGTCCTGTAAAGGAAACAGAAAGGGTCGTAGGGCTGGCTATCCAAAGTTCAAGAAACGCACAAATAGTCAATCAGCAAGATTGACGCGCAATGGTTTTTCAATCAAAGGAAATGGGGTTTATTTGGCTAAAATTGGCATTGTCGAGCCGATTTGGTCGAGGCAATTGCCGTCAGAACCCAGTTCTGTAACCGTAATCAAAGATTGCGCTAACCGCTATTTCCTCAGCTTTGTTGTAGAGGTTAATTCCAAGATTGTCGAAGCCAAAAACCACAGCATCGGCATCGATCTGGGCATTAAAACCTTTGCAGTAATGAGCAACGGTGAAACAGCCGAAAGTCCAAACTACAAACAGTTAGACCGAAAGATTCGCAAACTACAGCGCAAGCTGTCACGGCAACCCAAAGACTCTAAACGCCGAAATAAGACTCGGATTCAGATAGCCAAATTGCACAACCAAATTGCAGATACCCGTAAAGACTTCTTGCACAAACTGTCAACCAAAATAGTTAACGAAAACCAAGTAATTGTTTTGGAAGATTTGAACGTGTCTGGCATGGTCAAAAACCGCAAGCTCTCAAGAGTGATTAGCCAGCAAGGATGGTATGAGTTTAGGGTGTTGTGTGAGGCTAAATCTGAAAAGCTAGCTAGGGAATTCATGGTAATTAGTCGCTCTTCGCCAACCAGTCAAGTGTGTTCGGAATGCGGGTTTAAATGGGGCAAAATAGACCTCTCTATGCGCTCGCTAGTGTGCCTTAATTGTGGCACTCAGCAAGATAGAGATTTGAACGCTGCGAGAAATATACAAAAAGTCGGGATAGGGCATTGCCACGACTCTAAATGTACGCAGAGAGAAGGTAAGACCACTTGTGGCACATCTCAATGAAGCGTAAAGAATCCCCGCGCGTTTACGCCGGGGAGTATGTCAAACCAATCCATCACGCCACCAAGAGAAGCTGCTACGTTGTAACCAATGCGAATTCCAAATAACCGAGCATTTGGATGTCTTTCATTGACACTATTTGATGCGTGCAAGCCATTTTTGTCAATTTCGTAATCACCAGTCTCAATATCGATGATTACCATCTTACCAATATTTTCTCATGAGTGCCCAGAAACCGAGTTTTTTGCGAATAGTGGTAGGGTGCGTCAGTTGCGAAATTATGAATCATCACCAAAAATATAATTCTGACGCACCTTGAGTTTTGTGTGGTGCGTCAGCTATTAGATTTTTAGTTTAAACCGAAAATAATCATAGCTGACACACCCTACTAATAACTTTTGTGGAACGGACATCTTGCCCGTCTCTGAAAAATGTAAAATGTTGTTACAAGTAACTTGACACCAGTGACTAGATCCATTTCCCACTGACTATAATTGGAAAAAAATCATTTCTTAGGGGAAATTCCATGCAGAAACTAACTCGAATTTTATTCACTACAGCTTTAACCCTAAGTATTTTGTGTTCTCCCACAGCAGCTTTCGCCAAAGCAAAAATTCAGATAGCCATCCTTTTAGATTCTAGTAATAGCATGGATGGACTGATTGACCAGACTCGTACTCAACTTTGGCAAATTGTTAATTTTTTAACTAAAGTAACCAAAGATGGCGAAGTGCCAGAGTTAGAAGTTGCTCTGTACCATTATGGTAATGACAGCTTACCTTCTGAGGAAGGTTTTGTCAGATTATTAACTGGATTTACTCCCGAATTAGATTTAGTTTCCGAAAAACTATTTAGTATCAAAACCAACGGCGGTCAAGAATATGCTGGCTGGGTAATTCGTTCGGCAATGCAAGAATTAAACTGGAGTAAAAATCAGGAAGATTTTCGCGTGATTTTTATTGCGGGTAATGAACCATTCGATCAAGGCCCAATAGTTTGGAATCAGTCGGTCAATCTCGCTGTCAAAGGAGATACCCTCGTTAATACAATCTACTGTGGTTCAGCCGAAAGTCAGGAGCGAAGACTTTGGGCATCAGGAGCAGAGTTAGCAAAAGGCAGTAGCTTCAACATTAATCAAAACCAACAAATTGTGGTAATTAAGTCTCCTTACGACGACGAAATTTCTACTTGGAATACTAAACTTAATCAAACCTACATTCCCTACGGTAGAGAAGGAAGAATCGGACAACAACGTCAGGCTGTTGAAGATAGTAATTCTGGCACAAGTTTTGCTTCGCGTAGTGCGTCCAAAGCTTCTGAATACTATGATAATGCTTCTTGGGACTTGCTGGATGCCCTCGAAAACGGAACAGTTAAACTAGAAGCAATATCAGATGATAGTTTACCAGAAATCATGCGAGGGATGACGCTAACAGAAAAAAGAGCATATGTAGCTGGAAAGAAAACCGAAAGAGAAGCGATTAAAAAGACGATCCGCGACTTATCTCAAAAGCGTACATCATATATTGAACAACAGCGCAAATCTAGTACCAATAGTGGTGAAAATACTCTCGATCGCGTAATGATTCAGAGTCTCCGCCAGCAATTAGCCGCTAAAGGATTCAAGCTTAGGAATGAGAATTAAATAACTTCCACAAGTTTGTGGGATGGGCGTCCCGCCCGTCCTTT
>NZ_JAUBOZ010000215.1:0-4135 GCF_036700475.1 Microcoleus sp. T2B6
CAGGCATCTTGCCTGTGGCGGGCTCTTCGGCCCACCCCACAAGAGTTGGTTGTGGCACAGGCATCTTGCCTGTGGCGGGCTCTTCGGCCCACCCCACAAGAGTTGGTTGTGGCACAGGCATCTTGCCTGTGGCGAAAGGGAACAAAACTCGGCAAAGTGGAATAATATATGTAGGCCAAACGCGAGCCGGCCTTGCCTGTGTTAGATTGAGCGTAATTATTCTGAACTCTTTTCCTCCCGCGCGTCAGACAAATGGTTATAACAAAACGAGGGCTTGTTCTAAGTGCAGCAGCAGTGGTACTCACTGCTGTAACTCTTGCGAACACTGGTTGCAGTTCTAAATCTCTGGCTTCTTTTCGGGGAAGCCCTAAAGAGTTGGTTGATGAAGTTTGGCAAATTATTGACAAAAGTTATGTAGATGGCACTTTTAACCAGGTTGACTGGAAAGCGGTGCGGAATGATTATTTGAACCGGACTTATACCAGCGACGACGAAGCTTACAAAGCAATTAGGGAAATGCTGAAGAAGCTGGATGATCCTTATACGCGGTTTATGGACCCTCAAGAGTTCAAGAATATGCAGGTTGAAACTTCTGGGGAACTGACAGGAGTTGGGATTCAGTTGACTCAAGATGAGGAAACCAAAAAGTTGGTGGTGATTTCGCCGATCGAAGATACCCCTGCTTTTAGTGCTGGTATTCTGGCAAAAGATATCATTATTAAGATTGACGGCAAAACGACAGAAGGCATGGATACGAATCAAGCGGTAAGTTTGATTCGCGGCCAGGTGAATACACAGGTGACGCTGACGATTTTGCGGGGAAACAAGGAATTAGAATTTAAGCTGAAACGCGCTAAAATTGAAATTCATCCAGTGCGGAAGTCGGTGCAGAAAACCCCCATCGGAGAAGTCGGCTATATTCGCTTAAATCAGTTCAGTGCGAATGCTGCATCGGAAATGCGATCGGCAATTAAGGATTTGGAACAGAAAAAGGTAACGGGCTATATTTTAGACTTGCGTTCCAATCCCGGCGGGTTGCTGTACGGAAGTATTGAAATTGCTCGGATGTGGCTCAAAGAAGGTACGATCGTCTCCACAGTCGATCGAGTCGGTGAGGCCGATAAACAAACGGCAAACAAGGCAGAGCTCACAGACAAACCGTTAGTTATACTGGTAGACGGCGGTTCAGCAAGTGCTAGCGAGATTCTATCCGGTGCTTTGCAAGACAACAAACGCGCGGTTTTGGTGGGAACAAAGACCTTTGGTAAAGGTTTAGTTCAGTCAGTACGCGAGGTGGGAAATGGTTCCGGTTTGGCGGTGACAATTGCCAAGTATTTTACTCCCAACGGCACTGATATCAACCACGCTGGGATTGAACCGGATTTTAAGGTAGAACTCACCGACGCTCAAAAACAGGAATTGAGGCGCGATCGCGATAAAATCGCTACGACGGCCGATCCGCAGTACGCGAAAGCTATGGAAGTTTTGACAAAGCAAGTTACTGGTAAAACAGGGAACAATAAGGCGGAGTCGAAACCGAATGCTGCGCCACCTAAGCCGAATGCGGCGCAGGCAAAACCGAGTGTGGCACCTTCTAAATCCAAGTAGTTTTTAGTAGTGACAAAAACTTCAGTAAAGAAGGACTAAAGTCCTCACTACAAACCAGGTTCGTAGTGAGGACTTTAGTCCTTCTTATCTTCAATCTAAAATCTAAAATCTAAAATCTAAAATTTGGTTGGTTGGCATTTGCCGGCGCGAATTAATCCGATGCGGCGGGCGATAGCATCTTCGGGCGAATCGTAAGGGCCCCACTTTTCAATAATACTGGGGTTTTGTTCTTCGAGTTGGGCGATCTGCAAAATTTCGCAATTACCCGCAGGACGTTTGATAATATAAAATTTGGGTGTTTCTGTCATAGCTAAATTCGTCAAATAAAAGCTGGATACTAACTAGGCAATGAGTTCATTATATCAAATAGGGAAACGGCACTGCCATGTCCAAACCGTGTTTTAGCATTAAACTCGCATTCCAGTAGTGGCTGAAACCCCTTCTGGGCTGCGGATTTAACCGCCTGCAACTAATAAGAATTAAAAAAAACTAACACTTTGGGAAGATGCCACAAATTTTATCTATGATAAAAATATAGACATTTGTCTAAACACTGCATTAAACCCTTTCAGAACTACCCAAATATTCTAATCAATACCAAAAAAAACCATGCAATTTTTGCCCAAAACAATCCCCGAAATTCAACCAGAAATCCTACCAGTTAACGAATCACCGCCAGAACTTGTTACTTTCGATGTCGGCGGGATGAAATGTGCTGGCTGCGCGAAAGCTGTGGAACGCCAACTCATGCAGTATTCAGGCGTAATTTCAGCTTGCGTTAACTTGGCCGTAGAAGTCGCGACGGTTGAGTGTCAACCGGGGGCTGTCGATGCAGAGGCTTTAGCGAAAAAGTTGACTGATAATGGATTTCCCTCTCAGTCTCGTTCTGGTGAAAATCAGCGGGAAGCAGAAGCGGCAACAATTGAACGGCGGGGGCAAGAAATTCGACAGCAAATCAAGCAATTGACGATCGCCCTTATCCTAATTATTCTATCCGGTTTAGGTCACGTACTCGGCACAAAAGCCCCAATTCTCAGCAATATTTGGTTTCACTGGGGACTCGCCACCCTAGCTTTGCTGCTACCGGGCCGCCCGATTATCGTTGATGGATGCCGCAGTTTGTGGCGAAATGCACCGAACATGAATACTTTGGTAGCTTTAGGCGCTGTTACAGCTTACACCGCTAGCAACGCGGCGCTGCTGTTTCCACGGATGGGATGGGAGTGCTTTTTTGATGAACCGGTGATGCTGCTGGGCTTTATTTTGTTGGGCAAAACTCTCGAACAGCAAGCCAGACGGCGCGCTGCATCAGCTTTGCAAGCTTTAATCGCATTGCAGCCGGCGAAAGCCCGCTTAGTTGATTTTAAACTTTCGAGTTTGGATTTGCGATCGGAAGAATTGCCTTTAAACTCGACATCAGATGTCTACGATCCACAATACATTGAAATTCCCGCCGATCGCGTCCGAGTCGGAGAATGGCTGCAAGTTTTGCCAGGGGAAAAAATACCGGTAGATGGTGAAGTCTGCGAAGGCAAAACAACGATAGATGAGTCGATGCTGACTGGCGAATCAATGCCGGTTTTGAAGCAACCAGGAGATACAGTTGCCGCGGGAACTATCAATAAATCTGGGGCAGTTGTGATGCGGGCAACTCGCACCGGTAAGGAAACAACTGTAGCTCAAATGGTGGCTTTGGTGCAGGCAGCCCAAACTCGCAAAGCGCCGATTCAAAATTTAGCTGATACTGTCGCGGGATATTTTGTGTATGGGGTGATGGGGATATCGGTTTTAACTTTCCTATTTTGGTATTTTGCGGGCACTCATATTTGGCCTTCTGTGCTTTTAGGACAGGGGGCAATGGATATGGGGCATGGGGCAATGGGCATCGGGCATGGGGCATTGGGCATCGGGCATGGGGCATTGGGCATGGGAAATGAATTGCCAATTATCCATTATCAATCGCCTTTGCTCTTAAGTTTGAAATTGGCGATCGCAGTTTTAGTTATTGCTTGTCCTTGCGCTTTGGGACTGGCTACCCCAACTGCAATTTTAGTTGGTTCTGGTATCGGGGCGGAGCGCGGACTTTTAATTCGCGGTGGCGATGTTTTAGAACGGGTGCATCAATTAGATACGGTGGTTTTTGATAAAACTGGCACTCTGACAACCGGAAATCTCACACTCACAGATTATTTGCCGATTTTCCAGAATTCGGAGTGGGATTTGAACTCAGATATTAATGTTGGCAACAGGCAAGATGCCTGTTCCACAATTGATGGAGTTTCTGGCAACAGGCAAGATGCCTGTTCCACAATTGATGGAGTTTCTGGCAACAGGCAAGATGCCTGTTCCACAATTGATGGAGTTTCTGGCAACAGGCAAGATGCCTGTTCCACAATTGATGGAGTTTCTGGCAACAGGCAAGATGCCTGTTCCACAATTGATGGAGTTTCTGGCAACAGGCAAGATGCCTGTTCCACAATTGATGGAGTTTCTGGCAACAGGCAAGATGCCTGTTCCACAATTGATG
>NZ_JAUBOZ010000041.1:0-32998 GCF_036700475.1 Microcoleus sp. T2B6
CCGCCCGTCCAAAAAGGACGGGCGGGACGCCCATCCCACAATCTTGTGGAAGTTATTTAATTCTCATTCCTAAACCCAAAAAATCAGTTCTACCGGCTACACGTAAAAGTGTAAACCAAATCCGGCTGTAGTCCCCCCTTGATTTTTTAATCGGCTTGGAGGAGACGAAAGTTTGTGTATTTGCGGTTTCAACCGCTGAGTCTGATAAGGGAATTTCTGATCCGGATTTAATATTAGACCTTAGTTTAATCCCTCCTCCAATTCATCTGCAGAGTCAATTCTAAAATCTAAAATCTAAAATCTAAAATCTAAAATTGATGGACAGACGGGGCTTTATACTGTTTTTTCTGCTAAACGGCCCCGGAATCTGTGAATAATTGTTTGATAACTGGTATGATTTACGTGCTTCTTGAACCTAAAATGCTCGGAAGCAACCAGTGGGGCCAGACACGAACCTCACTATAAAACACCGTAGAGGGAAAGATTGCCAGTACCTTGAAGGAAGTTCTCGATCTCCTTAACCGGAGTCAGAAGCCGACATCACAATCTATGATTTGATGTGGGAGTGTCACGTGAAGAGTGCGCATTACAGGACAGGCTGAAGTAATGGCGAGACGACAATCTGACCAATTCCACACACCACCGCAATACAACCCATCCCCTAAACCGACGGCACAGTTCAGTGCAGAGGCGACAGGCGATGCGAGTTCCTTCGTAACGGCGCAGCCAACCGAGGGAAAAAGAACTTTTTGGCAGTGGCAGCTTATCTGGCTGAGTCTCCTGGTGGGATTTGGAGTAACCGGTGCCGCTGCATTTCTGTGGTTGCTGACGATGCCGCCACCGCCGAATTGCCAGCAACTGTCGCCACTGGCGGCGGACGGAGAGCGACTTTACTGCGCTCAACAAGCTGCTAAGTCGGGCAAGCTAGAACAGATAGAATCGGCAATGGCCTTGGTGCAGGCTTGGCCGAAAGAACATCCGCTATACTCGCAAGGTCAACATTTGATAGGGGAATGGTCGAAAGCCATTCTGGGATTTGCCAGGGCAAAAATTGAGAAGGGCGATTTGAAAGGTGCTCTGGAGATTGTGGCGAAAATTCCGAAAACCAGTCGGTCTTACCCAGAGGTAGAGGAGGCTGTGACTGCTTGGGAAAAAAATTGGCAGGAGGGCCAAAAACTCTACGATACAGCCCTAGCAGCTTTGAAAAGTGAGGATTTAAGGAAAGCCTGGGATTATGCTCAAGCTCTATTTAAGCTGGAAAATATTTTCTGGAGTCAGAAGCGTTACAACGAGCTGATCCAGCAGATTTCTTTGGAAAGAAACGGCTGGCAGCGCTTGCAAGAGGCTAGAGATTTGGCGAAGGACGAGACTCCGCAAAAGTTCGCTGAGGCAATCGTCCTGGCTCGGAAAATAGACTCGCAGCTTTTTGCCCGCGCTAAAGCTGAGAAGGAAATTGAAGGCTGGAGCCGGATTTTGCTGGCAATGGCTACTAAGCGGTTGGGGGCGAAAGATTTGCCGGGGGCGATCGAGGCTGCTTCTGTTGTGCCACAGGATTCGCTACTGTTTGCGGAAGCTCAAGATTTGATGCAGTTGGGTAGGGCTCAGGCAGTGACGTGGAACCAGTCGATATCAACTCCGCTGCCACAACACATTTTTAGCTTGCTGGAAGGGCAGGGGGCTGCTAGCAAAATAGCTCCGGGTCGCCCTCTGTACAAGCAAGCTCAAGTTCAAATTGAAAATTTGCAGGTGCAGTTTCAAGATTTGCTGCGGCTGCAAGTGGCGAGCACGATCGCTAGTTTCGGTCAGATAGGGACGTTTGGACTCGCGATCGAGCAAGCGCAAACCATCGGACTCAAGCAGCCGCGGCGGATTCACGCTCAAACTTTGGTGGCTTCTTGGCGCCGGGAAATTGAGCGGATCGAAGACCAATCTTTTCTGACTCTGGCGAAGCAGTTGGCAGAAGCGCAAACGGTTGAAGGACTAAAGGGCGGCATCGCTCAGGTAGTTCTGATTGCTCAAAACCGCCCTCGCAGGATAGAAGCGCAAACTCTGCTGGCTCAGTGGACGAAACGCATAGAAGTTATTCAAGATCAGCCTTTTTTGGATGAAGCGATAGCCCTGGCGAAGCAAGGAAAACTTAGTGCTGCTATTGAAAAAGCTTCGCAAATTAAGAGCGGTAGGAGTTTGTACGCGAAAGCCCAGGATAATGTTTATCAGTGGGTGAGCGAACTGCAAGTCGCTCAAGACAGACCGATTCTCGATCGAGCTGCGGAATTGGCATCTCAAGGCAGTCTAGGAGCGGCGATCGATACGGCTTCCCAAATCGGTTACGGTAGGGCGCTGTATTCAGAGGCAGCAGGTGCGATCGGGCGCTGGAGTGCTGAACTTAGAGCCAACAGTGCACCGCCGCCGGAACCCGCTCGCGATTACGCGCCGGAACCCGCTCGCGACTACGCGCCAGCTCCAGCAGAGGAGTACGCGCCAGCTCCGCGACAGGATGAGTACGCGCCAGAGCCAGAGCCTTACTATCCGCCTGCGAGAGAAGAGGCCCCGGCTCCCGAACCTTACAATCCGCCTGCTCCGGAGCCGGAACCTTACTATCCGCCCGCGAGAGAGCCGGAACCGGAACCTTACTATCCGCCCGCGAGGGAGCCGGAACCTTACTATCCGCCCGCGAGACAAGAGGCCCCGGCTCCGGCCCCGGAACCTGCTGCTCCTCCTCCGGCTCCGGCTCCAGAACCCGCGCCGCCCTCGATTCCTGAGTCGGCTGGGCCTCCTGATGCTAATTTGATTCCCGAGTAATTGGGTTTTCGCGCGATCGATCTCTAAAATCTCCAATCTAAAATCAAGTGAGTAATTTCCAACTGCTGACGATCGATGGCGACCCCATTTTCCGGCTGGGGCTGCGAGTTGCTTGCGAGCAGTATCCAGACTTGCAAGTTGTCGCAGAGGTTTCAACGGGAAAGGAGGCTTTGCGGGTTCTAGAAGCTCGCTCGCTCGACTCTGAAACAGCCAAGAAGCCTGGAGATTTGGCAATTTTGGCTGTTGAGACTTCAAATTGGCGATCGGGTCAAATAGAGGCGGTGGCATTTTGTGGCGAACTCAAAAGTTTGTACCCCAACCTGCCTCTGTTGCTGCTAGGCGGATCCCTGACACCGGAGCTGTTGGCCCAGTTACAGGCGGCGGGCGCGAATGGCTATTGTCCTAAAGGTAGAGATATTTCCCTGACAATCGAAGCTATTCGCGCGGTGGCGTCTGGTTGCACTTATTGGCCGACAGATACGGCAACTAACCCGGAAATAGAACTAAATAATGCAGCGGTTGTTCAAACAGTAGAAAACTCCGCAGCAATTGCAGAGAAAAATGCAGATAATTCGACAGTTGATACGCCAGTACACAAAAAAATGCTGGCTTATTTTTGTCGGTCTGGACTACAGGAAATAGATGCAACTTTGGCGATTGTCCAAGCGGATTTGGAAGAGATTAGGGCTGCAAATCCGACAGATTTGCCCTCTATTTTAGATGGGGTTGTACTCAATGGGCGTCGCAGAGAATTGCTGGCTGCTCGCTGGATTGTCAGTCAGTTATTATTTGAAGGAAAAGGGGAGAAGGCAGAAGGCAGAAGGCAGAATGCAGAAGGCAGAAGCCAGAAGGCAGAAGGCAGAGGGGAGAGGGGAGAAGGCAGAAGGCAGAGGGGAGAAGGCAGAAGGCACAAAGAAGAAATTAGAGGCGAGAATTTGTTAAATAATTCTCAATCGCAATTAGCGAATTCCCAAGTTTCGGCTGAATCTTTGGTGGTTGCAACTAATTGGCAAGGTAGCTTGTTTGACTCGGCAGCAGCTAAATTGCAATTTGATTTGGTGAATTTGACTGGCTTGCCTTTGGAAATCGATATTTTGCGATCGACCAAAAAGCGCGAATTGATGAGTTCCATCCTGCGGAAGTTAAAGGATTTGCTGGAAGAATTGCGCTTTTCGCAAGTGCAGCGAACTCAATTGTCGCAAAAAATGCCTGCTATTTTACGGGATTTGTGGGAGGCGACAATCATAGATTTTTTTGGCAGATACTATACACTGCCAACGGAAGAAAATCTCGTTTTTGATGGCAGTCAAACAAGCTTGAAACTGGGAGAAAGTCAAGGGGAAAGCGCTGCTTATCTCTTGGCAGGCAGCGGCGTAGAAGTTGTGCCGATGCTGCTGGCAGATGCTGATGTAGTTGCCGCCCAAATACTTAACAAAATACCGATGACGGTTGATTTTTTTGCACATTTACTATTTGAAATTCCTCTAACAGTTGACAATATTTCTTGTGTTGCTGGCAGCCCGGAAGCAATGCAGCGAGCTGAAGCTTTGTTAGAAAATTTGGCAATTCAAGTTGCTAGCGGAGTGGTACAGCCTCTACTAAATAATTTGGCAAATCTTGAAGAAATCAAGCAAGTTTTTTACGATGGTAAGTTGATTTCGACGCGAGAAATTGAGAGATTTCGGAATGAGTTGTCGTGGAGATATAGCTGGGATAGATATTTTGTGGAACCGAAAGCTATTTTTGAAAGCAGGTTTTGGTTGTTTGTTTTGGGCGATTCTGGAATTAAGAAAATTTC
This sequence comes from Microcoleus sp. T2B6, assembly GCF_036700475.1. Lineage (NCBI taxonomy): Bacteria > Bacillati > Cyanobacteriota > Cyanophyceae > Oscillatoriales > Microcoleaceae > Microcoleus > Microcoleus sp. T2B6. The sequence continues at coordinate 4,601 of NZ_JAUBOZ010000041.1, forward strand.
TATTTATGCTCCGAGAAATCTGGAGTTAGCACAGTTGTCTGGGTGGCAGTTAGCCTTGACTTTGCTGCTGGAAACCAGGGATGCGATCGCACCTAGAGTTCGCGCAGTTATTTCCCTGTTGGGTGCTGGGGTTGTTTACGTTTTGACTCAGGTTATAGGCCGGGGAATTGGTTTGATTGGGCGGGGAATTATCCAGGGGATTGGTAATTCTTTGCAGGATAGCAAGTTTGGGAAAAATGGGTAATTGGGAATTGGGCATCGGGAATTGGGGATCGGGCATTGCTAATTGATAATATTGATAATTGGGCATTGGTAGTGATATTATAGGTAGGATATATATGAGATGTGACACCATTCTCAATAACCTGTAGGGGCGGGTTTTTCCAACAATATTTGGTTGAGATCGATAGTCTCATAAACCCGCCCCTGCCCAACTTACTGCTATAGGGTTGACTTTTTATGAGTATTATGATAGCGATAGATGCCGATGGCATAAACAGTTTAGATTTGTCTCCGGTGCGGACTGTGATTGAAAAGTGGCTGGCCGAAGGAGCGATCGCCCAAAACGAACAACAGCTACAATTTGAAATAGAGTATCCGCGCGAAGAGTTAGATCCGCGAGAAATTTCGGAAATTCCCGAAGTAAGGCTGTGGTTTATTCGCTTGGATGCTTGTTACCCTTGGCTGCCATTTTTGCTGGATTGGAAAGCGGGAGAATTGGCCCGCTATGCGGCGATGTTGGTGCCGCACCAGTTTCACCGAACCCAAGGTATTCAGTACAATCCTGAAGCTTTGGAAATGTTTTTGATGAACAAAATTTTTGTGTTGACTGATTGGTTGAATCAGCAGGGAATTCCCAGTAAATCGAAGTTGATGGCGATGTCGCAGATGTTTGGTTATGATTTGGAGGATGCTTTTTTTGATGTGATCCTGCCACACCAATAAGCTGTAAGTAAGCCCACCTAAATTGTATTTTTTGGGCAGGCGGGACGCCCAACCCCTACTCCCCACAAGAAGTCGCTCAAACTTGACTGTTAAGGAATGAGAATTAAATAACTTCCACTCTTGAAAGTGGGATGGGCGTCCCGCCCGTCCTTTTTGGACGGGCGGGACGCCCATCCCACAATAACAATTAAAATTGTAAGTTATTTAATTCGCGAGCCTAAATTTAGATGCTTCACACTATTGTGGGGTGTTGTATTTTTTGGGCGTCCCGCCCGCCCAAAAAGGCGTAAGGTACGCAGTGCGTACCCCACAAATAGCGTGGTAAGCCCTCTTCAGAATTTCCTCAGAATTGAGCGTTAGTTTAAATAGACAACGATCGCCCGATTCAATCGATCGAGGAAATTTACCATGAAAACAGATTACCTCATCGTCGGCAGTGGTTTATCAGCACTGGTTTTCGGAGCTTTGATGGCAAACTCCGGCAAAACCGTACACATCCTCGAAGCTCACGAACATCCCGGAGGCTTTGGTCACACCTTTACGATGGCCAAAAAATACACCTTTAATGCCCAATTCCACTACGTTTGGGACTGCGGCGAAGGACATACAGTCAATCGAGTTCTCAAAAAACTCGGTCTCGATCGAGATGTCACCTTTGAACGGTACGATCCGAATGGCTACGACCACATGAGAATGCCTGGGTATGCGCTCGATATTCCCTCGGAACCCGAGGAACTGATCCGGCGATTGTCGGCGCTGTTTCCCGAAGCGGGCGAGAGAATTCGCCAATTCGTCAACGAAGTCGAGAAAACCGGCAACGGACTCAGAAAACTCGCTCCTCCCGTCAAACCAATTGAATTGCTCAAAAATTTCGGTGACGTATTCTGTGCTGTCCAACATCTCAATAGTACACTTCAGGACGTTTTCGACAAGTTCCAACTCCCGCAAGCCGCCCAAACCCTATTAGCCCTGCAATGGCCGGACTTTTTGCTGCCTCCAAATCAGCTTTCTTTCTATGCTTGGATTGCCTTGTTTAGAGGCTATCAAGAAGGTGCATTTTACCCGACGCAGCATTTTGAATCTGTCATCAATTCTTTAGTTAAAGTCATTGAATCCAACGGGGGGAAAGTTCTATTAAACCATGAAGTCACGAATTTCAGGGTAACAAACAGAACAGTAACTGGTGTTGAAGCGATGGATTTGACCACCCATCAAACCCATGAATTCACTGGGGACACGGTGATTTGCAACCTTGACCCGAAAAGAGCAGCCAAGATGATTGGAGAGGAACTGTTCTCTAAAAAAGTGCGACGGAAACTCAACTATGAGTATTCTGCATCTAATTACATGGTGTACTGCGTTGTCAAAGATATCGATCTCCGGGACTATGGATTTGGCAAGTGGAATACGTTTCATTCTGAACACTTGGATCTAAATGAAGCGTTTGCTCAAATGTATGAGCAAAATGATTTTTCTCGTCCGAGTTTTGCAATTACAACGCCAACTTTACTGACCCAAACGCGGGGGGATTGTCCAGAAGATTGTCAAATTGTCGAATTTCTGACTGTTGCTAATTACAGCTATTTTAAACAGCTTTGGGAGAGCGATCGCAAAGCTTACAGACAGAAGAAACAAGAGATTCTGGACTCGATTTTAGATGTTGTGGAAAAACACTATGTTCCGAATTTCCGCAAACACATGGTGTTTCATATTACCGGAAGTCCGACGACTAACGAGCGCTTCTGTTGGTGTCCTAACGGTAATTCCTACGGTTCCAGCCTGACGCCGCGCAACATGGGGGTCGATCGGCTAAATCATGAAACATCCCTCAACAATTTCTATTTCTGCAACGCCTCCTCGGGCTATCCAGGCTTTGCACCGACATTTTGGACGGGGGCGCTGCTTTATCAACGTTTATCCGGCGATGCGATTTTAGGCTAGGAGGAATTGGTTACTCGGCGATTGAAATCGCTACTACAGAAACGAAGTCTGCCTCCGCAGACTAAAAAATAAAAAGGGCATCACATCCAACCTGGCAACGAGAGAAAGCTAGAAAAAGGTTCTTGTCCCCCCCTTATTAAGGGGGGTTAGGGGGGATCGGATCGTTTCTCCAACAGCTCTTAAGCATTCGATGATTAATGTTCCATTCTATCAATCTAGGAGTGAACTATGAGAATTGCAATTGTTGGGGGCGGAGCCAGTGGTATGGCAGCAGCCTACTGGCTCGATAAACAGGGGCATCACGTCACTGTGTTGGAAAGTCAGCCGATTTTAGGCGGACACATTCGGACGCTGAACAAAAATGTTCTGCCCAATCAATCGGAGTGCAATGAAATATTAGAAAATGGGGTGCTGGAATTTCCCACAGTGTTTTACAATTTCGTGGCTTTTATGCAGGAACTAGGCGTTGAATTAGAACCGGTGCAGATTGGTTCCGCGCTGTTTTTTAAAGATGGCACTCACTTTTTGTCTGCGGTATCTATCCAAAATAATTTCACCGGAATCCAACGCCTGATCGAGTATTTGTGGCTTGATAGTCTCTACGCTCGTTCGGCGGGATTTATTTTAAGAATGCGGTTTGCTAAACAGCATGATTTCTACGACGTGTCGCTTTCTGAGTCTTTGAAAAGCTCGTGCGTCCGCAATTATTGGCTGAAGTTGCTGACGATGTACAGCTACTCGATACCGTTTGAATTGCTCGACAATTTCCCGGCAGAATTAGCGATGCCTGTTCTACGCGAATATGGCTTGGTCAACTGGGTGAGGATTAAAGGCGGGGTGTATTCTTACATTGAAAAGATTTTGGAGCGATTTAAGGGCGATATACGGCTAAATGTGGAGATTGCCAATATTTTTAGAAGTGCGGATGCTGTAAAAATGGTGCTTTCTGATGGGGAAATCCAGGAATTTGATAAGGTGGTTTTTGCGATGCCACCAGACCAAGTTATGAGGTTATTGTCTGATCCGACGGAGGCGGAAAGGAAGCGGTTTTCGGCGTGGAAAGCCAATTATGCAACGACTGTACTGCATTCGGATACATCGATGTACGATCGCTATGGTATCCGCAAGTTATCTGAATTTGATTTTTTCGAGACGGACAAAGGGTGGGGATATAATGCGAGCTTGAATCAGCTTTGCGGCATCTCATCGCCACGAGAGTACAGTTTAGCATTTCATCTGGAGGAGTCGATCGCCCAACAGCACATTATTCACATTCAGAAACATCACACGCCGCTGTACACTGTCGAGTCTTTTCGATATAGAAATGAAGTTATCGAGACTAATGGCGAGAACAACACTTATCATGCGGGAGCTTATTTGGGGGATGGTTTGCACGAAGGAGCCATTACCTCTGCTTTGCGAGTCGCGAAATTAATCGGGTGAGCTCAATTGTGATGCTACAAACTCTCGCAAATATCAGTAACTTTCCTGTCGGTGCAACACTCTCACGAAAGTAATGATGTCTGCATCAAAAGTTAAACCAATGCGAGAGTCGTCCACTCGGATGCGAAATTAATTTTTGGCCTTGCCTAAGCTGCGACACCACGTGCTGCAGTTAAGTAGACATCATGGCTCACAGATGCGGGCATTGTTGATCCGCCTAACTGAGTACCCTCAAAGTTGGTTCCCGTGAATGTTGCCCCGCTCAAGTCGGCTTCACTCAAGTCTGCATAGCACAGCCTAGCCCAATCGAGGTTTGCCTGCACCAAAGAAACTCCCACCAGATTTGCCCTGGTTAAATCTGCTCCCATCAACTTGACGCCCCGCAACTGAGCCCCGCTGAGATTGGCGGCTAACAAGTTCGAGCCTTCCAGGTTTACCCCGTTCAGTTTGGCTTCGCTGAGGTTGACGCCATTGAGATCCGTCCTGCTCAGGTCGATCCCGTTGATGTAAGCTTTCCTGAGATAGATGCCTGTTAGTTGAGCGCCAAAAAGCTTTGCACCGCTGAGTTTTGCCCCTCCACAGTTTGCCCAGTTGAGGTTGGCTCCCGTGAGGTTGGCGCCCCGCAGGTTGATGAATTGCATATCGGCTGTACACAAATTGGCGTTCCAGAGGATGGCACTCCGCAGGTTGCTACCGATGAGTTGGGCGCCACTCAACTTTGCTCTGGGCAGTTTTGCTTTGACGAGGAAAGCTCCGTTGAGATTGGCTTTTGTAAGCTCTGCGTCGGCTAGCCTGGCTTGGCCCATTTTGGCAAAACTCAGATTTGCCCTGTAAAGGTTTGCGCCGTTGAGTTCTGCTTTGGTGAGATGCGCCCGACTCAGGTTAGCTCCCGACAGGTTAGCCCTCGAAAGGTTTACGCCAACCAACATAGCTCCGCTGAGGTTTGCTCCGCTGAGGTTTGCGTCAGCAAAGTCTCTGTTTCCATTTTCGTACTGTTTGAGCAGCTCGGTTACTTCCATACGGGTCACATTCCTAACAGCAGAAATTCATCTACGAATAAACACTCTTGATAAGTATTTTATCTCAAATGGAGCGGACGCGATCGCACTTTCTTGAAAGCTGACAATTCACTTTATATTTATACATATACTTTGTGCTTTTTCCAGAGTCCCGACCGTTTTGAGGTCATAGTCTGAAACCCTTGATTTACTTACCCTCTAGTGTGCTTGGGCAAGCGTTGCGATCGTACTGAGATCCGTGAAACCGTTATTCTGAGTAGGTAAGCCATCAAACACTGTCCGAAGTGTTAATCAATAGTAAAATCAATATTTTTGTTTTCCACTGTGGCTAACAGCTTTTTTAAACCGAGACTGCAAATTTGTTGGTTGTGTTTGCGTCAGGTGTCGCGAAGGCTGGCATGGCCATAGCTGCATATTTTATCTACTGTCATTCGATTTTAGATTTTAGATTTTAGATTTTGGATTGACTTGCGCGAGATAAATTCGGGGGCGTGAGGATTGTAGATTTTAGATTTTGGATTGATTCCACGGATAAATCACGTGGCGGGTACCACCTTTGAAATTCGCTTGTCATTTTTTAGGAAAATTAGATGTGGAACAACAGCTTAATCAGCCCGAATTTTTCTCGGTAGTCTCGCAGCAGTTAGACGATCGTGCTTTTCAATATTTGCTTGAGTCGATCGGGGTTAAAAGTAATTTCAGACATTGTACTTGTGAGGAATTTATCGATATGCCTAACGGTAGATGCTATTTGTTCAAAACCTAGTGCATAATCTACTGAAGATTGTACAAAACTAACAGCGAGTAATATCCGTATAGCATCACCTCGTCTACTTGCAGTTAGGTCGATGTGTCAATGTATGTTATTCTGAGTAAAAATTGAGGAATAATTATGTCAAAAGAAAGAAAAAGCAACAAAGAAGTCAAAAAGCCAAAGAAACAACCTGATGGTGTTGCTAAGCCGAAGGATGACAAAAAAAATTATGGTAGCACGGACGGCCGCAAGTAGAGATAGCTGCCACTCTTCGGATTGCGATTAATTTTGTTCAATTGTCATTACTATCGATTTTTAACAGATTCAAATATCCTATTTTGGGATTATCCGAAAACAGGTTTATTATATCTAGGGAATATGCAGTGCTAAACCCAAAGTATAATGAAATCTGTTTTTAGTGATGAATATGAAACATTCCGTTGCTGTATGATTGCGGCTCGTAAAGAAGCGCAACTAACTCAGGAGTCTGTTGCTAAATCTCTTAAAAAGCCCCAGTCTTTCGTAGCCAAATATGAAAACGGTGAACGACGGTTAGATGTAATTGAGTTTCTGTTAGTTGCTCATGTAATTGGTGTAGATCCTTGCGATATTATTAGGAAAATTTCACAAAAAATATCTGAAGCATCTTGTGAGAGGGAGATATGAATACGCAAGATGTAATCAGACTTGCATCCCAATATCTTGATCGTTTATCGGGTAACACTTTCGACGTTTTAGATGTATCTAAACCTGTTACCGTAGATGCAGCGGTGAACCTGTCTAAAGTTATCTCAAAGCTTTCGCCCTTAGTCGGAAATTTAATCGAATTTAACACCGTTGAATTCTTGAATCAACAAAATGAGTTCGGTGAATTTGGAAAGTGGCATAGGCAAGATCCAGGCTTTCCAGATACTATTTTCCTCCGCAGAGTTCAACCAACGCCAGGATTAGAAATTAAAGCGTGGTTCCCACTAGCAACAGAGATAACAGCACGTTTCAAAGATAGTCAAAATCACTTTAGGTTCGATCAGACCTACGTTGCTATCCTGGCATGGCTACCCGATAAAATCATCTATGGCAAGCCTCGCATTCTTGATGTGTGCGTTGTCTCTGGTTTATCGGTAGCTGTAGCGAGAGATACCCACTACCACAATCCGCCAGATTATCTTGTTTTAGAGCCGGAAGATACAACTCAAAGAACAGCAAATTTGCAACAAACAAACACCAGTGGATATAAATTCCAAGGCTCTGCTGAGGAGTTTTTAGAAGCTGAGAAAATAGTTGATTCATGGGGTACTAAAGGAAAAGTCTACCAACCAACTAGAGAGTATCAGCGCCTTCTGCGGGAGCTACGGATACGCTATGAATATAGACTAGATACAAATTTTGCAAAGATGGACAGAATTGTACATCCAGGCATTGAGGAATTTAAGCGACGTGTCTACAATACTGAAGTTTGCGGTATGACCGTTGGTAGGTGGAATAAGCTTTTATCAAGTCGCCTAGAAGGCAGCATCAAGAAATCCCTACAAGATTATCTACAGATTAGAGAAGAGAGTATTGATGAAATTATTGATTAAATCTCTGTACACCATAGTAGAAATAGTCTGGGTCTATCTCGCAAGAAAAGGCTTTTCGTTTTAGTTTACGTGCTGACAAAGCTGCACTGAAAAGTCCACCAAAAGGTTCCCATATAACATCGTTTTCATCGCTCGATGCCTCAACAATAAGGTTCATCAGATCCAGAGGTTTTTGGTTGAGATGTAATGCTTTTCCAGAGAGAGTTTTAACTCTCTCATCGCCCCGTAAAGCTTGACGCTCCCAAACGTTTGTAAAACCGTGAGGGCATCTAAACTTCGATCGCATCTTGCTCCATTCTTGTCCCGTTAAAGGCTGATTGCCATCCAGCGAAAAGTATGGTTTTCCTTGAGGACTACCATACTCATTTGCATAGTTCACTAGCCTTTCAAACATCTCGGTCGGAGGGAAATACCACAAATGCCCTTGATCGAAGTATTTCCTGGTTGCTGCATCCACCACCCCGCAAGCATTATTGGCCCGTCGTAACGGCAACCCAGAGCGTTTCCACTCTCGCAATAACCACGCCTTTAAGGTAAGTTCATTAACTGTTACTTCTCTAACGTATTGAACGCAGACTTCTGTAACGACGGGGAACCTGCGAATTTTCTGTGTGTTAACATTCCCTGCGATATGACCTTTTCCCTTGTTCCAAATATTGGAATTGACATAGCGCCAACCATATTTTTCTAGAAGTGGATGCACAATAGCCCAACCAATCTCTGAATTCCAAAACCAGAGCGTTGTACAGGGTATGGCTGCTTTTGACCAGGCCTCGATATGAGGTTTATACCAATTAGGTAAATCAATGTGATCTGAGGTATCTCCTTCAAACCCAAGAATACCGTAAGCTCCATCTGAAACTATGACAGTAGGTTGCTCCCAATTGTCGTAGTGCTGGAGAGTATCGCCGAGATATAAAGTAACGTATTCGTCACTCCATGCAGAAAAATTAAAATTGGTATTGAGATTAGCTACTTTGCCACGACCAACAGTGCTGCTCGCTTTGCGTTTTAAGATGCTGGGAGAATTCGCTTTTGCGTTAGGACTCATTTGTTGACTTACGTGACTGTAAAAATTAAGTACAAATATTTTATCCTGTTTTGGGATATTGAGGGTAAGTGATACCAAAGTTAACCTACCTACTTCCGCTTTGTTGACAAAAAAAATAGTTCGATCGCCCAATCCCATCAAATAAATCCCATCAAATCTATCACAGCGATATCTCAGTCACGGCAATATTACCCTCAAAACACACGTCAACATCAGTCCCCGGCGCCCGATCGCGCGATCCATATTCTCCGGCATAATAAAAGTATTCTCCCTCCATCCGGTAAACCACTGGCAGTGGCTGCGTCGAAGGCTGGCAAAACACAATTTCCGGTTCCGCACTTCCCGGCGCTAAATGCGGCAAATTCACATTCCAGAAACACCCAGACTTGGGTTCCCGGTTCAGCAAATCCGCCAACACCCGCGATGTCCAGCGAGTAGCGACATCCCAGTCAATTTCGAGCGGTCTTTTAATCCGGTGGGAAATTGCGATTCCCGGAATACCGTGCATGGCTGCTTCCCGCACCGCAGCCACCGTACCCGAAATATACACGTCAACCCCCAAATTGCCACCCGCGTTAATACCCGAAAGCACCAAATCCGGCTTCGCACAAACGTGATGAAGAGCAATACGCACGCAATCGGCCGGTGTTCCCCCTACAGCATACTCAAATTCAGATCGCCGATCGACATGAATCGGACTGTGAGCCGTCACTTGATGCCCGCAGCCCGACAATTGCCCCTGCGGAGCCACCATAATTGTTTTGCCGCTGACAGCCTGCAAAAGTGCCTGAATCCCCGGAGCGTCTATGCCGTCGTCGTTGGTTAAAATTATTGTCATTGAAAATTTGTCTGTTAGTAACGTTATTGTGTCACTGGCGGGCGAGCCGATGCAATTTCAAATTGTAGGGGGCGCGGGGATTGTGTCGATTTTAGATTTTAGATTTTAGATTTTAGATTTTAGATTTACTTTACAGATGAATCTGGGAGATTGGACAAGAGTCTAAAATTTTTGGCTTTCGACGACATTAGTCGCGGGCTTGTACCCGTTTTTGGGCGGCATCTGCATAACGTTAAGTGTAGTGGACTTACGCACTGAGACTGGACTCGACCAGGTTTTTTCAGCGATACCGAGGCTCTCCACGCCGTGCTTTAGTGGCTCAAACCCAGTATCTACGCCTGGGAAGAGTTACTAATTCTATATTTACTGACTGTGCAACTATATTTTACTTTCGCGTTCATCTGGCGATCGGCCTAAACATTCTCCTATTTGGTATAAACTATTACTGGTTTCTGGCAGTATTACGTAGTTAGCGGTTGTGACAGCCGATGATACCGAAATTTGCAATAACGGATAGTTAGGCGTGGAATGCTTCTGCTGCAGTCATCCTAGCGTTTGCGATACAACCAAGTTTACGAAAGGTTTAAGAATAAACCTCGAAGAATATTGTTTTGGTAAAGGTATAAAAAATGTATAGACAAACACTTTTAAATGAGCGAGGTTGTAAATAGGTACTAGAGGAAATCAATAAAGTCAATCCCCCCAGCGATATAAAAAAGGTCTTACTCTTATGAAAACCAACTTCGCCCAACCACTAACCGCGTGTCTAGCTACCGCTGGTTTAGTCATTACTTCTTCATTACTAACTGCAACGCAAGCCCAAGCATTCAGTTTATCCGTGGCTCCTCAGTACGGTACTACCAACGGCATTGGCACCGGCGCTACTGCAACATTGGACTTCAACTTTGTCCAAAGTGGAGCCGATTTGCTCCTGAATTTAGGCATCACCAATACCACGGGCACTAAGACTACAGCCGGTGGTGCAACAAACTCTTCTCTCGTTGCGGTGGCATTTGACGTATTGAGCGGCGCTACTGCATCGGTTAAACCTACCGCAGGCAGCACTTTTACAGACTTTTGGCAAAACGTTGAAATTAGCGGTTTGCAAAAAAACGGTTTCGACTATGGCATTAGCACTCCGCGTAATAGTTTTGAAGGTGGAAACGCTAATGGAGGCTTATATAAAAATCAGTCTACTTTGGTTAGCTTTTTGCTAACTGGCAGCAGTCTGAGTGCGGCTCAGGCAGAAAGTGCTTTCTTGACCGGATTCCAGAATGGTACGCTCAAGGCAGGGGTTCGCTTCCAACAGGTAGCTGGGTCTAATGTTGGCACCAGTGACAAAGTTATGGCCGGAGTTTCCGCTGATGCTGAGCCAGTGCCCGAACCAACCACTATTGCAGGTATGGTGATGGGATTGGGAAGTTTAGTCGCAGCACGCCGCAAGCAGGCAAAAAAGGCTCTTGCTTAAATTTTCTCAGGGGTGCGGGCCATCCATCGGCAGAAAAGCTCGCCGCTTTTCTAGTGAATTCAGCTTAACTTCTAGTATCAACTCATAAGAGCCAGCACAGCTATCGTGCTTCTGGCTCTTATTTTTGTTCTTCACCTTGACAAAAATGTAGATTTTGTCAAGGTCAAGAACAAAAAATTTGCGATGCCCGCATTTCCGCAAAAATTGACCTAAAATCCCAAAATCCCCAGAAAATATCAACCAACTTGTGGTAATGTTTTGTGTCGGTTGCTATGTGGCAATCCTTCTGCAACTTCAGTTAAACGCGCTCTCAGCAATGTTTTTGCCAATTCTACCCTTAGCTCAAGCAATCCCGACACCTCCGACCCAACAAGTCATCATCGAGCGAGAATTCCAGCTACCGGAAAACGAACTGGATTTGCCAGCGCCTCCAACAACGGCCCCGCTGAACACTGTGACGGTGCCCCAGCAAGTGCGCGTTTTACCGGGAAAACTCGACAGCATCCCGGTTTTCAACAGCAACAGCCCCGAAGTCGTGCAAACCGAAGGCATTTTGCTCTCCACATTTGGGCCCGAAGGAAAACAAGTACCTTCTGCACACTTAAACTTTCCCTTCAAAGGTCGATTTGACATCTTTGCCCACCACATCGCCAGGGCTAAAAATCGCGAAGAAACTCGCACCTTATTTCAAGGAATAATTGTCCACAATCCTAACTCCGAACCTGTTACTTTAAATGTCTTGCAAGGAGCAACTTATTTAACTCGGCCGGATGCCTTGTTTGTCGATTTGCCGTCGTATTTAGAAAATAGATTCGGCACTGTGTTTGCGGGGCCTGGAAGCCGCATCACGAGCGATGTATTGCGGGGGTTCAGACAAGCCATTTTGCCCGCTGCGATCGAGATTCCGGGCAATCAGAGCCGAATGCTGATGAATTTGCCGATACCTGTGGGGAATGTCACGCCTTCTTCCAACGGTCGATCGACCTTAATGCGAATGTCGAGCAGCAATTCGGTTTATGTAGCGTCATTAGCAATGTTTGCTCCTCAAAGTCAAGGAGGAGTCGAACAATATCCGACTTTAGAAGAGTGGGAAAATATTTTAAATACCAAAGGTTTAGCAGGGCCCAGAGATTTAGCACCAACTCCGAAAGGCGAAAATCCGGTGCAAAAAATTTATGGCCGCGTGGCAGGAGTCGCTGAAGGTTCCCAGTGGCAAGCTAAAATTACGGACAATTCGAGAACCGATTATTTAACTATTCCCAAGCGCGGCGAGTCATTTTCCTATGCTTTGAGCACAACGGATACGGGGACTTTTGGCACCGGTCAAATTCAAAGCGCTAAAATGTTAGCTCGCTATCCCGATACTGCTTATTCTGCTCACGGTAATTACGGGATTCAATACAACTTAACTTTTCCGCTTTACAACAAATCTCGTGAATCCCAATCTGTTAGCATTAAAATGCAAACACCCGTCAAGGCAAATACAGAAGCGGGGGGATTGATGTTTTACGATCCTCCTGAAAATCGGATATTTTTCCGAGGTACGGTGCGGGTGATGTTTAAGGATGATACGGGCAAGACTTTGACGCGCTACATTCACATCGTGCAGCGCAGGGGACAGCAGGGGGAACCTTTGGTGAATGTGAATATGAAGCCGGGGGAACGCCGTTTGGTGCAGGTGGATTTCTTGTATCCGCCGGATGCGACGCCGCCCCAAGTTTTGACTGTGCGATCGAGTAATTAGTTATTGGTTGACGGTTGGCTGTTGACGGTTGACGGTTGACTTTTGACTGTTGACTGTTAACCTTTTGGTTTTTGTGTTAATGAGTTAAGAGAAGCATTACAGTGGCTTGCAGCCGCATGAGGTACACTAAGCCAAACATTTTCAACAGCTTGCTGCGAGCTGACCGGTCAGATCGCACATGGGACGGATTTAGCCCAGAACTTATTACTTTTTTCATAAGCCGAAGTGTTTTTTAAGACAAGACCTTAACGCCATCTTTTGCCGCTTGCGAGTGTAAATCATCTTGTTGACAGCCAAGCAGCTTGTCATCTACCATAGGTATGGAATTTGATAGGACTTGAATTACTGGCAAGGTATAGAGAAATATCTGTTAGCTCTGACCAACAGAAGTTTGCCACCGGGTGTTCTATATCTCATTGCCCGAATTTTACATGAACTTTTTTAATATCTGGTTCCACACTAAGCATGGATGAGCTTTGAGCATTCAGTAATCATTAATGCCGTCTGGCAGGTAGAACGTTGAGTTGATATGAATACAGCACCTTTATTCGTGAATCATTATCAGACTAAACTTCAGATTGATAATCCTTTTTTCGATGTTTTTTTGGTAGTTGCTTTAATTGTCTTATTTTTCATTACTTTACGTCCGTCTTTTAATGACGATACACTATCTTCTTTGCAGACGAATCAGTTGAAGGGTTTTGCAATTATTCTGATCCTCTTTAATCACTTATGCTATTACACTGAACCTGCACCCTCTCTGTATGGAATTTGGTCAGAAGCTGGCATGGTTGGAGTTGCTATCTTTTTAATTTTTTCTGGGTATGGATTATCTATATCTATGCAAAATAAAGGAATTAAAGGGTTCTTCTTAAAAAGAGTATCCAGGATATTAATTCCCATAGTATTTGCTCTAGGGTTGCTGCTTTTTTTGAAAATATTATTAGAAGGAGTCGAGCAAAATATTTTGCTTGAGCTTCCACGAATATTATTTTTTATGTATAGCTTAGATGGTAAAACTTGGTTTATAATTTTTATTTTATTCTGGTACTGTCTCCTTTATTTAACTTTCAAATTTGGTCTTTCAAATCAGCATAAATTAATATTTTTATTCTTGATATCGCTGGCGCTAATTTCTATCCCAGAAACTATGTTTTTGGCAAAAGTAAATGCTTTCAGCTTTCCTTTTGGTTGCTGGATGGGACTAAATTCATCCTTGATCAAAGACAAAATTAATAAAATATTGAATGACAAAATATTAAGTTATATAGGTTGTATAGTAGGTAGTATTTTATTGTCCACATTCCTATTTAAGGCATCAGAGATATTCCACTTTCGTGCTTACTCGGCAATTTGGTCAATTTTAGTTTTAACTGTTATACTGTCTGGTTCTTGTATTATCTATCTTAGTGCTTTTAGGAAGGTAAAATTTAATTTGCCTGCAGAATTAATAGCTTGCACTTTTGTCGTTTCAATTTTATATCTAAATTATTTGAGTATGGTTTTTGACCTCGCTATTGAAGGACCAGCAAATATCTATTGGTGTTTAATTCGTAGTATTTTACACATTTCAATAAGTCTCACCTTGCTTTTTTTGATTTCTTTATTGACAAAATTTAAAGTTTACTCTCTATCTCTCTGCTTTTTAGGAGATATTTCTTTTGAATTATTTCTGACTCATAATACGTTCCTTATTCATTTTGACTTTATTTTGTTTAGGGGGCCTGTAGCTATAACCTTGGTCATTTACTTCTTACTTGTTTGTTGTCTTAGTTTGGTTTTAAAGCGACTCAGTGCTAAGACTGTAAGGGCGCTGAGTACAGCCTACCAAAAATAGCTAGACCAGATCGCAGACCTAATCCACCCGTAGATTTTTTCCGTCCTCATTACAGCGCTTTTCAACCGCATGAGGTACAGTAACAGCAATTAACAAACCAATTTTGAATGTCTTTAAGGGAAATAAGATATAAAGCATCTTTAAGGACTATTTCTAAAGAGTCGCGGCTGCTAATAACAAGAGAACGTAAAATTTATTTAAGTTTAGACCAAGAATTTTCAATTGGATTAAAATCAGGAGAATAAGGAGATAAATAAATAACCCTAGCTCCGGCTGCTTCAATGAGTTCTTGAATACCCTTAACTTTATGAGCAGAAAGATTATCCATCACAACAACGCCTCCCGGTCAGAGGCAAGGAACTAATATATCCTTAGTCAACTGCCAACAGTCAACTGTCAACAGTCAACTGCGAACTGTCAACAGTCAACTGTCAACAATTAACTAATTAAAGCGTCAAAGACTGAGGATTTGTCTCAATCAATTTCGCTAAATCTTGCAAGAAAGACGCCGCGTCAGCACCGTAAATAATCCGGTGATCGCAAGTAATATTCACCTGCATTTGCCGCTTCACTCCCATCAAACCATCCTCGTTTGCCACTACTTGCGGCCGCGAAGAGCCGATCGCCAAAATCGAGCCTTGATTCGGCGGCAAAATCGCGTCAAACTTGTCTACTCCAAACATTCCCAAATTGGAAAGAGTGAAAGTTCCCGTGCTGTATTCATCCGGCTTCAACTGCTTGGTGCGGGCGCGATCGACTAAATCCTTCCAAGTGCGGGAGAGCGAATAAATATCGAGGCGATCGGCATTTTGCAACACCGGCGTAATCAAACCGCCGCCATCCATCGCCACCGCTACCGCCACATTAATATCAGCGCGGTGTTGAATACCCGACTCCAAATAACAAGCATTCAGCAGAGGATGTTTTTGTAAAGTTACTGCTACAGCCTTCGCCAGCATAGCCGTCATCGTGACGCCCTTGGACTTAATTTGTTTGTAGAGTTTGTCCAGATTATCAGTAGTAATTGTGTAACCCACGCGGAAAGACGGCACGCTCAAACTTGCTTCCATATTCCGCACCACCGCATTTTGCAGCGCATTCATCGGTACTCTTTGGCCCGAAAGTGCGATCGCCGGGACTGGTGCGGGTGCGGGTTTGGCTGCTGCGGGGGCGGGTGCTGCAGATGCCGGTGCGGGTGCTGCGGGAACTGTTACCGCTTGCTGAACCGGAGCTGGTTGAGCTTTGCCGGCTGCTGCTTCCACATCCTCTGCGACAATGCGACCGTTGGGCCCGCTGCCTTTGATAGAATTCAAATCTACTTTAAACTCTTTGGCTAACTTGCGAGCGCGGGGAGAAACGACGCTGCGGCCGTTTTGGCGGCTGACATTTTGCTGCAAACCTGCTGAGGATGTAGCTGCGCTCACAGGAGCGGGGCTGGGAGCGGGGGCGGCGGCTGCGGTTGGGGCGGCGGATCCTTGCTGCTGAGCTGCGGCGATTTCGGCTTCTGTTTCTGCTACCAGGGCGATTGCCGCTCCTACCGGAGCAACTTCGCCCGCCGGTACGATAATTATTGCTAAATAGCCTTCGTAGAAAGACTCGACATCCATGTCGGCTTTGTCGGATTCAACCACTACCACCGTTTCGCCTTTTTCTACTTTGTCTCCGGCGGATTTGACCCAGGAAACAATTTTGCCCTCTGTCATGGTAGAACTCAGGGCTGGCATGAAAACTTCGCGAATCATCTGTAAAAAGTCCTTTTGTGTGGGTAATAGGTAATCGGTATTTGGCAATTGATAATTGGCGATCGGCCACCGGCAATACTTATTATTATGCCAGTCTCTCGCATTCTTGATGTGTGACTGTTGACTCAAAATCAATTGCCAATTACCGATCGCCAATTACCACTTACCAATTTCTAAATATCACCTCGAATTTCTTCGACTATGCCGTCGCGGAGGAGTATTTCTACTTGCATTTTTTGAATCAAGTTTTCTCCGAGCCCGACAGTGAATGTGCCGTCAATTTGACCTTGACTCACTTCTTGTTCCAGGTCTAGCACCTGCACTTGCTGAAGCTGTTGCAGGTTTTGGTTTTTCTGTTCTAGCAGTTCGCTTTTTCTTTGATTCACCTGCACTTGAATGTTTTCTATTTGCTGCATTACTTGCGGGCCTGGGGGCTGCAGATTTTGCTTTTGGATTTCTGAAATCATCCGCTGCCCTTGCATTTCTAACTGTTGTAGCTGAGAGTCTATTTGGTTGATTTGGGCTTGGAGTTGCTGTTGAGCTTCTTCTTTCCAGCGGGGAGTAACGACGACTTTAACGTTAATCGATCGCTTCAAGAGTAATTGTGGTTCCATAAAGTTGTTGCTTGTCAATTAGGAATTAGGCATTAGTCCTGGGCCATTAGTTGGTAAATATGAACTAATGGCCCAGGACTGAGGACTCGGACTCGGGACTCGGGTGTTGGGATAATTTTTTCTTTTCCATTCCCCAAGTCCTGCGAATATTTCAAAACATCCCGTCAATCATATCGCGGTAGTGTTGCGTCACAACCGGGCGCTTAATTTTCAGGGTCTGGGTCAACATTCCATTTTCCATCGAAAATGGCTCCTGAATCAACCGGAACGGGCCGATGCGATCGTCCGCGCGGTATCCGGGGCGATTTTGCACCTCTCGGTTCAATTCTTTTCGGAATAAATCTTGAATAGTCTTGCTATTCCAGTCAATTTCGTGTAATGGGGGATTCTGAGTTTCTGCCCATTTCTGCACGGCTTCTGCATTGGGGACAATTAAGGCGCCGACTGATTTCTGGTCTTGACCTACTAGCATAATTTGGTCGATGTAGGGGCTGCGGAGGCAGGCGTCTTCTATGGGCTGGGGTTCGATGTTTTCGCCGTTGGTGAGGACGATCGTATCTTTGGCCCGCCCGGTCAAGATTAAGTCGTTTCCCGGTGTCAGCCAGCCCAAGTCGCCGGTGTCGAACCAGCCCTCGGAGTCGATCGCCTTGGCAGTCGCTTGGGGATTAAGATAATAGCCCTGCATAATTTGCGGCCCCCGCGCCAATACTAAACCGCGCTGGCCTGTGGGCAGTTGCTGTCTGGTTTCTGGGTCTACTATTTTAATTTCCGTATGGGCTAGAGGCTGTCCTGCGGAACCTTTAAGATTGTGCCAAGGGCGGCGCACAGTTAAAACCGGCGAAGTTTCGGTTAAACCGTATCCCACTAACAAACCGATATTCGCTATTTCAAAGAAATTGTCTATATGCGCGGCCAAAGAACCGCCACCGCTAATCGCCCATTTTAAGCGTCCCCCTGTAGCTTCCCTGACTTTTTGGTAAACCAGTTTTTCGGCGAGGGCGTGTACGGGCGACAACACAATGCTTTTGGTGCGGGCGATTAGTTTTTCGGAAGCAGAAGCCGGTTTCAAACTAAGAGTTAATCCTTGGAAAATGCGGCGGTTCTCGATGTATTGCTGGCTGGCAGATAACAGGAAATCCACCAATTTTTGTTTGTTAGGTGGCTGTTCCCGAAATTGCTTTTGTACGGCCTCATAAATCGATTCCCAGATGCGCGGAACGCTGACCATGTACTGGGGTTTGTAAGTTTTAAAGTCTTGTTTGAAATAGCGAATATTGGTGTAAATTTGCGTGCATCCTTGGGAAAGCAGGAAGTATTCGACGCTGCGTTCGTAGGCGTGCCAACTGGGCAGAATGCTGAGGGCGCCCTCGCCGGCTGAGGGCTGGAGAACAGTGCCCAAGGTGGTGAGTTGGTGCAGCAGGTTCCCGTGAGTCAGCATGACGCCTTTGGGTTTGCCGGTGGTGCCGCTGGTGTAGAGGAGGGTGGCGAGGGTTTGAGGCTTGTGGTTGGTGGGTTTGAGGGGACGGTTTGCCCCTGTGGTCATCACTTGGGAAAATTTGACTGTGTTGAGGGTTTGGCTGGTTTCCGGTTCTTCGTCGGAGAGGAGGACGATGAGTTGGATGGGCAAATCTGGGAGGCGGTGTTGCAGTTTTTTCAGTAATGCCAGGTTTTCGACTACCAAGGCGCTGCTGCCGCTGTCTTGGATGATGTATAGGAGTTCTTGAGGGTCGGCGGTGGCGCCTCGAACAACGTTCGCGGCCCCGGCCATCATGATACCTTGGTCGGCTATCAGCCAGCGGGGGCTGTTGTCTGCGAAGAGGGCGACGCGGGGAGGGACTGCTTCTTCGGGATTTGGTTCAATGCCGAGGGCTTGGAGGCCGGCGGCGAATTGCTGGATTTGTTGGTAGAGGTCGGTGTAGGTGAGTTTGATTTCTGGCTGGCTGTGGGGGTCGTGGAGGGCGACGGTTTGAGGAAATCGCTGTTTGACGATCGCCCAAATTTCGGGTATCGATCGAATGGAACTGTAATCGATTAGCTTGCTGAGGTTCGCGCGTTCGCGATCGGTCATTTGGGATGATGTGTAAGATGCTGGGTTGTTCATAGTTATTTTTGCGAGTTGTGCGAGATTAAAGTGTTTTATCTAAATCTAGTATGAAATGTATCCTAACTGTATCTGCTTGGGTAGGGACAGTTTGCAAATCTGTCTCTACCTTTTAATTTTTATTTTCTCTTATTTGTTGCCTTTTAAGTTGACACTTTTGGTTTAATTTTGTTACAGAAATCGATGAACTGACGGAAAGTAGTCAGTTGTTCGGGCTGAATTTGAATCCTTGTCAATAGTTGTTCCAAATAAAATGGCTTGAGTACATCTCCCGGTCGTTTTTTTGAATAGGTAATATTTTTAGCTTCAAATAACGCTCTCAAATAAGCTCCGTGAAACTGAGCGTGAGTATTAAAGTCTTGATATCTGCCCATATTTTCGGGACAGTTAACTGAAACATCGTAATATTTAGTATAATCTAGCAAAGGTTTGTTTTGAGGATTTCTGGAATAAATCTTCCGATTACCCAACAGCCAAGTTTCCAAGCAGCGATTCTGAAATATCAGCACAAGTTCTGCATTGTATAATTTCAATTTCTGCTCAGTTAAAAAATCATAAATTTCTGTTGTGAGTTCGGCAACAGTATTTTCCTCGGCATCGAGACATACTACAAAATAGCTGTATTTTCCGTTTGAGTTAATTTCGGCGATCGAACGCGGGATAAAATCGTATATTAATGAAGGATATCCTTCACCGCTAATCAAGTAATAATTTTTTTCATTCACATCATCGCAATTATCAACTCGCTGCAATTCCGGTAAAAGATGAGCCAGCCATGCAGGATAAACTTTTCTCTCGGATTGCTTCCCTTCGACTAAAAAATACAGATTCATCAAACTTTAATTCCCTCGCTGTATTCTTCTAGATTAATCAGTTGCGTAAAAGCTTGATGCCTCGATTTTCCCAACTTCAAATCTTTAGCATCTATCACAGTTACAACCCCACCTTTGCGAGTGACTATTTTCCAGTGCTCCATCCCAATATTATTGATTATGTAGGGATGGTGGCTGGTAAGAATGAATTGAATATTTCTATTTTCTACAATTAAATCTGTCACCACATCAATACAGTTAATCCCCAAGCTGTTTTCAAATTCGTCGATCAGGATTACAGTGCCTTCGGGCGACAAGTACAGTTCACTAATATGAATTAGCGTTTTCAGCATTCCTGATGAAATGTTATTTTGAAATATCCAATCAGTGACACCTTTCTCTTTTATCTGAATGGGAAAACTCGTAAATGATGAAGTGTCATCTTCTACCGCTTCTATTTTTACATCTTCAACTTGAGGAAATATTTCTATAAATGTGCGTTTAATGTTATTAAAAACCTCTGAGTAGTCGCGATAAATAAAAGCGAGTTTAATTTGAAGTGGCAAGTTGCTTGCTTTAAGGTTATCCAAGGCAATCTCAATTTTTGAAATTGTTGTCCTCATGATATCGTAAAAACCATCAAGGGAACTCATATTGTTTATAACTATTTGATTAAAAGCCTGGTGAACAGGTGAAATATCTTCCTCTTGATTTAAAATTTCAACAGCACTTTGAAATGGCGATAATTTAGGAGTTTTATTCCCGTTAAGTATAATTTCATTAGCTATTCTGTCTATAATTACATTTCCCTGTCTCCCTAAATATTCTCTAATAATCCTAAATTCATTAGTTTCGTCTTCCTTATCAAGAATCATGGGCAGATTTTTTTTTGTTTCAAATTGACCTTGCCAGCGGTACTCAACATTATTTACTGTCGAGAATGTAATATCCCAACCTAAACCATTTGAGGACTCACCATTGGCTATCTCTTTTAAACGCAAAATTCCTTGCAAAATTTGTGTTTTGCCCACACCAGATACCCCAACTAATAAAGCCAAGTTGGAAAAATATATCGGTTCAAAACGCCACTCTCGTAAATTATCCCAAAAAGCTAATTTTTTAATTCTCATTTCCGCGTCCCCTCAATTATTTGCGTCCCTCAGTATTTATCAGCCTGCATCTGCGGTTAAAAACTCCCCTCAAAAACCGATTCCAGCCCCATCTCCATCAATTCTACTATAGCAATCCTAAATGATTCAGATAAATTTGTAGGGGTAGTGCTACCCCTACTCCCCGTGCCTACCCCCTATCTATCGGGGCAACCACGGGGGGATTGCCCCTACAATAATTAGGCGAATGATTTAGGGTTGCTATAGATGCCGAGCAAACGAGTACATACATCGATGATCGCACTTTAACATAACTGGGTGCTGATGGCGCACCTTACCCCACAATAAAATTGAACGATGAGTGGAACAGGCATCTTGCCTGTTCATTAAACTCGTGCAATCTCTCAGATTTAAGCAACATGGCGCGGTGAATCAACCATCGGCGCAGTACCAAACAAATGTCTGAGATAACTGCGACTGAGCTCGCGGTTCCAGCGCCGCAGACGCACCATCACTCGCGTGAATGTAAAAGTCAATTCCACCACCAAAGAAAGCTGTTTGAGACTAAGTGAAGTATTAAACACATCGTTACCGTGCGTGCGTTCAATCTGATGGTGTTTCAGCAAAGCAATCAGGTTTTTGGTAGAGCCTTTGAGTTGATTGAAATAACTCTGGGAGAATGCCCAGCGGCTGAAACCCCAAAACTTAGCCAAATGATTTATCTCATCCTGTAAAGGCTGGGAAATTGCCTGTTGCAACGCTCCTGTTGAGTGTACCATCAACCATAAATAAATAGAAGTAGCTCCCCACTCGGTACTCAGGCGACTAATCACGTGTTTGTAGGTATCTTGCCAAGCGTCGCCTGTGGATTGACAACCATTAACAGAGTTGGGTTTAACTTGCAGTTTTTCGGCGGTAAGTTCCTGGTAAATTTTCCTAAATGTCGGGCAATGTTGGCGTTCTTCTTTTTCCCAGACACCTATCTCTAGAATGTTGCCGTTGTCATCAAAAATTCCTCCCATAAACCGCGCCATTTGCGGGTAAATATGCTGTAAGTAGCACCAACTTTCTCTACCGTAGCTGCGGATGGGAGCTTCAATTTCTGCCGCACTTGCCAAAATTTGTAAAAATATTTCTGGCTTGACACCAATAATTTGGTCGCGAGTGATTCGTTGCCAATCTATGGGTTCCCAAGGGCGGGGATGCGGGTTGGAAAATTGCTGGGGTAGATCGGAAAGTCGATCGCTCAAAACTTCCAATGACATATAATGGTCGATGAGGGAGTTAATCCTTGCCCGACTTTGCAAGTAGCGAGGGCTTTGATACTGATTTCCAGCCAAATCAATTGTATACACCTTACCAGTAGCTTTCATTGTTTCTGCCTGTTCGTAACTTTTACAGCTATTGTGCAAAAGGCATTTGGGAAGCGGCAATGAGTAAGCTGCAGGCTGCTCAATTACTACGAGTTGCTTGGAGTTAGCCGAACTCAGGTGAAGCGGCATGAAGTAGGGTGAACTACACAACACATGATAGCCGTAATCTGCGCCGAAGAGTAGCTTTCCTCCCATCAATTATCTGCGTGCATCAGCGTTAATCAGCCTACATCTGCGGTTAAAAACCCACATAATTTTGCCGCCACCAAGCGCGCACAAACTTAATCTCCTCAAACGTATAACGTTCTTCCAAAAAATCATAAATTGCTCTCAGTTTTTCATCCCCCATAACTTCAATAGCGTACACTATCGCCTGCTGGCGTTCCGGTTCCACTAACAAATTTATATCAACTTCCCTGCCCATTTCCATCAATTCTATCAGATGCCCCGAAATAGTATTAGGACTCATACCCCGCGCATTCGCTATTCCTTGAACTGTCAAGCCTTGTCGGTATAATTCCCAGGTTTGCATCTGCGAATAAGACGCAATGTTGGGAAGATTGGGAAGATTAGCAACATCAGAAGATGCAGTACCATTCGGCAATCCTTGTTCTTGGCAAAAATTGCGAATGGCCTCCAAGAAAACCTTACCGTACTTATCTCGCTTGTTGCTACCAACGCCGTAAACATCCTCGAATTCTCGGAGATTTTGCGGGCGTTTTTCTGCCATATCTCGCAAGCTTTTATCTGCAAAAACTACGTAAGGTGGCACAAATTGTTCGTCGGCAATTTGTTTGCGTAGCGTCCGCAGTATGGTAAATAAAGCTTCTACTTCTACTGCCAAAGAACGAACTTTCGCCTGTACTTCCCGCTGCGGTTCAATGGCGATTTCAACTGTGCGCTGACGTTTCATAATTTCCCAACTTTTTTCATTCAGTTTTAAAATGGGAAACCCGTCTGTTCTTTCCTCTAAA
This sequence comes from Microcoleus sp. T2B6, assembly GCF_036700475.1. Classification (NCBI taxonomy): domain Bacteria; kingdom Bacillati; phylum Cyanobacteriota; class Cyanophyceae; order Oscillatoriales; family Microcoleaceae; genus Microcoleus; species Microcoleus sp. T2B6. The sequence goes on from NZ_JAUBOZ010000041.1 coordinate 27,946, forward strand.
AAACCTTGATTTACCAGCGATCGACTCAACTTTTTCCATTCATCAGCACTTCTATCTTTGCCTATTCCGTAAGTAGAAAGTTGGTGGTGCTGGTATTGCAATACTTTTTGATTTTTTGAACCGCGCAGCACGTCTATAATATGATTCATGCCGAATTTTTCTTGGCATCTCGCGACGCAAGAAAGAAATTTCATTGCCTCAATCGTCCAATCTTCTACTGGTTTTTGGTTGCAACAGTTATCGCAAGTACCGCAGTTTCCGGGGAATGAATCGCCAAAATAACTTAACTGGATTGTGCGGCGGCACTCGGTGGATTCTGCATAGTTGATTACTCGCCGCAACTGTTGGCGGGCAATTCGTTGTTCTTGCGGGTCAGGTTTTTGCTCGATGATGTAGTCGATCATTTTGACATCGCCGTAGCCAAAAAATAAGCTGCAATGGGCGGGTTCGTTGTCTCGGCCTGCGCGGCCAGATTCTTGATAGTATCCTTCGAGATTCTTGGGTAAGTCGTAGTGAATTACAAACCGCACGTCTGGTTTGTTAATGCCCATACCAAAGGCTATTGTGGCTACCATTACTTGCACGTCGTCGCGAATGAAGCGGGTTTGATTGGTGGCGCGATCGACATCGTTCATGCCAGCGTGGTATGGTAAGGCTTGGATGCCGCTTTGTTGCAATTTATAGGCAACTTCGTCAACTTTTTTGCGACTGAGGCAATAGATAATTCCCGAACCGCCTTTTTTTTGGATGATTTGCAAAACTTCGGCAAAACTGTGCTTGGTTTTGGGGCGAACTTCGTAGTATAAATTGGGGCGGTTGAAGCTGGCGACGTGGATGTAGGGATTTCGCAGAGTTAGCTGCTGGATGATGTCTTGGCGGACGCGCTCGGTGGCGGTGGCGGTTAGTCCCATAATGGGAATGTCGGGATATCGATCGCGCACTCGCTGCATTTGCCTGTATTCTGGTCGAAAGTCGTGCCCCCATTCCGAAACGCAGTGGGCTTCGTCGATCGCAAATGCCGAAATTCCTAACTTATTTGCTACTATATCTAAAAACGGTAAAAATCTCTCACCCAGCAAGCGTTCGGGTGCAACGTAGAGCAATTTAATCTTACCTTCGAGAATTGCTGTTTCGCGCGATCGGGTTTCCTGAGAGCTCAAAGTGCTGTTGAGAAAAGTCGCCCCAATTCCATTATCCTGCAAAGCCTCCACCTGGTCTTGCATCAGAGCAATTAACGGCGACACAACCACTGTCAATCCCGGTTTCAACAGTGCCGGTAATTGAAAACACAAAGACTTGCCACCGCCAGTCGGCATGACAATCATCATATCCCGTTTTTGTAAAGCAGCTTCGACAATTTCCTGCTGTCCCGGACGGAAAGAGTCATAGCCAAAAAAATGTTTAAGAGCTTGTTCCAGGGACAGTGGCACAGAAGATATTGGCGGATGAGACGCTGACATTTGCAGTAGTTGGTTGTTGGCTTCTCAACTATTCTATGCCTTTTGAGCACAAATACAGTTACAATAATTGAGAATCTCAATTTAAGCAGAAAAACTGATGCCGAAAGCAATTTGGAATGGTGCCGTTTTGGCCGAGAGCGACAAGTGCGAAATTGTAGACAACAACTATTATTTCCCCGCCGATGCCATCAACCGTGAGTATTTCAAGGACAGCAGCACTCACACTACTTGCGGTTGGAAAGGTGTTGCTAGTTACTACAGTGTCGAAGTCGGCGGACAAGTGAATAAAGACGCTGCGTGGTACTATCCTACTCCGAAAGATGCTGCTAAAAATATTGCCGGATATATTGCTTTTTGGAAAGGAGTTAAGGTAGAAGCTTAGGTTTTTTCCGCAGGTTTGTTAGCTGGCGATTCCGACAGGCCGCCAGGGAATTAATTCCCTGGCTCATAGCTGAAGTCGTCTTAAGACGACTGTGGAAATTAGGGAGGAATAGGGAGCATCTCAATGAAAGCAGGCAAGCTAGAAATTGGAGTTTTGAGGCAGGAGGCAGGAGGCAGGAGGCAGGAGGGAAGAGGCAGGAGGGAAGAGGGAAGAGGAAGAAGGAAGGAGCCAGAAGAAGTGTTTTTACAAATATGAGATGCTCCCGAGGAATAACATAAGTTGCGATAAGTTCAAATAGAAATAATATCTAATATCTACTGATAGCGATTGCTCCTCTGATAATTGTCAATGCTTTAAAATATAGGACAGAGCTTAATTAAATTCAATACCATAACCGCTATATTTAACAGTCCTCTTTGAGAGGACTTTCGCTATGAGACGGGGGTTTTGAACCCCCGGCGGACTGTTGGAGAAGCGAAAGCATCCTCAAATTTTAATCTTTTTCCCAAACGGCGACAGCTTCCGCACCCAAACCACGACGAACAACAATCGGTTCGCTTTCTGTCAAATCGAGAATGGTAGAAACTTGATATCCCGGATCGGAACCGTCATCGACAATGACATCTACTAACTTTGAAAAACAGTCAAAAAGTTCAGCTTTGCCAAAACTTTCTCCTTTTCCTGCTGGCACGGGTGCAGCACCTTCATCATCCGTGGTAATGTTAGCGGATGTTGAAATAATTGGATTTCCCAAGGCTTCCAACAGTGTAAAACAAAGCCGCTGGTCGGGAACGCGAATTCCAGTGGTTTTCCGTTTTGGGTTCATTACCAACCGTGGCACTAACTTGGTAGCTGGCAGCAGAAATGTATAAGGCCCAGGTATTAACCGCTTGATAATTCTGTATGCTTCATCGCTGACGACAGCATAGTCGGTGATATTTGACAGAGAGGAACACAAGAACGTTAAAGGCTTATCATTGGAGAGTTGCTTGATCTGCCTGACTCGTTCTACAGCAGACTTGGAGTTGAGATCGCAGCCGATCGCGTAAACTGTATCTGTCGGATAAAGCATCACTGCCCCATCTTTCAGAGCTTTTTGAATTTTCTCGATCCGGTCTCTTTGGGGTGCAACTGGATGCACTTCGTAAAAAGTTGCCATGTTAAGATATTGCAGGCTAAGTGGGCGATCGAAATATCGAGTGAAACCGATATCTTGCAGCATTGTCAAGAACAGGCAAGATGCCTGTTCCACAAAGAGTAAATTTTCTTGTGGGGAGTAGGGGTTGGGCATCCTGCCCGCCCGTCCAAGACTTATTGACAATGGTGCAAGGCGTAAGATGAAACAATCAATGCTAAAAATTAATTGTTAACAATGAATAAAATAGCTTATTTTGACTGTCCAACCGGCATTGCTGGCGATATGTGCATCGGAGCTCTCATCCACGCCGGCGTTCCTTTAGAATACCTAATCGAAAAACTCAATTTGCTCGGCATTTCGACAGAGTACCAGTTGCGGACGGAATTAGTCCACCGGAATACTCAACAAGCAACTAAATTTTATGTCGATTTAGCTGCGGATTTGTCGTTAAAACCGGAAAATCCTGCTACCGAACTCGATCCCTCAGAAACGGAATCCCCGACTTTCGACGCCCGCCGCCACCATCATCACGGGGAAGAACATTCTCACAGTCACGGCGAAGCAGAGGCCGAAATTAGCCACAGTCATCACCGCAATTTGCCCGAAATTGAGCAAATCATCGTCTCTGCAAAATTGCCTCCGCGCGTGGAAGCTTGCAGTTTGGCCGTATTTCGCAAATTAGCAGAGGCAGAGGCTGCAGTACACGGTATCCCCGCAAGCGAGGTTCACTTTCACGAGGTGGGGGCGACGGATGCAATTATTGATATTGTCGGTACTTGTTTGGGTTTGGATTGGTTGGATATTCAGGAGTTTTACTTTTCGGCGATGCCGACTGGTGGCGGTACGGTGAAGGCGGCCCACGGCCGATTAGCGGTGCCGACGCCGGCGGTGATGCGGTTGTGGGAAACGCACCGAGTGCCGGTTTATAGCAATGGGATCGATCGCGAATTGTGCACTCCTACGGGAACTGCGATCGCCTGTACTCTCGCCGCTAGTTTCGGGCCACCACCGTCGATGCAAATTCAGGCGATCGGTTTGGGTGCAGGTTCTCGAAACCTGGCAATTCCTAATATTTTGCGCCTCTGGATTGGGGAGAAGCAAGAGGGGGAGAGGGGGAGAGTGGGAGAGGGGGAGAGTGGGAGAGTGGGAGTGGGAGAGAGTGGAGGAAAGACGGGTAGTCATTCCCAATTCCCGATGCCCAATTCCCAATTCCCAATGCCCGATGCCCAATGCCCAATGCCCAATTCCATAGAAACTATTACGGTGTTGGAAACGCAAATTGATGATTTGAGTCCGCAGGCGATCGGCTATGTTTTCGATGCTTTGTTCGCCGCCGGAACTCTGGATGTTTTTACGGCCCCAATTGTGATGAAAAAGTCGCGGCTGGGGGTTTTGTTAACTGCGATTTGTCATCCAGAATTTGAGGAGGCTTGCGAAGCTGTGATCTTTCGCGAGACTACTACTTTGGGAATTAGGCGATCGACTCAACAAAGAACGATTTTACACCGAGAAATCCAGACAGTTAAAACAGAATACGGCGAAGTTAAGATAAAAGTTGCGAAGTCTGGAGAAACGATTGTTAATGTACAGCCGGAATACGAAGATTGCGCGGAAATTGCCAGAATTAAAAATATTAGTTGGCGGGAAGTTCACCGCTTGGCGCTGCAAAGTTGGTACGATCGCACTTAATCCATTACAGGAACTTACATCTTGCAGCATTTTTAGGAACAGGCAAGATGCCTGTTCCACAAGAATTTAATTCAACCAATAAGAAATAACAAATAACTAAAGCCTAGGGTTTGGTAAAATTTGGTGTTGCCATTGCTCGAAAGCGGGGATTTTTGAGCGATCGTCTGTTGAAAACATCTTGCACCATTTTTATGAACAGGCAAGATGCCTGTTCCACAAGAATTTAATTCAACCGATAACAAATAACAAATCACTAAAGCCTGCGGCTTGGTAAAATTTGTTGTTGCAATTCCTCGAAAGCGGGCAGTTTTGAGCGATCGTCTGTTGAAAACATCTTGCACCATTTTTATGAACAGGCAAGATGCCTGTTCCACAAGAATTTAA
>NZ_JAUBOZ010000041.1:33098-66360 GCF_036700475.1 Microcoleus sp. T2B6
CAACCGATAACAAATAACAAATCACTAAAGCCTGCGGCTTGGTAAAATTTGTTGTTGCAATTCCTCGAAAGCGGGCATTTTTGAGCGATCGTCTGTTGGAAACATCGCCCTTATTTGCTCCATAAGCTCGATCGCCAGCGGTACGCCAAGCTGCAATTGTTCCAACACATCCCGCTGAGCAAAAACGGTTTCCCGTATTTCTTCTAAAATTAGTTGTCCTCGATCCATTACAAACATCCAATCTGCCCACCGGTAGATGAAAGCGAGGTCGTGACTTGCTAAAAGAATAGTGGTTCCGGCGCTGTGAATTTGTTGGAGTAAACCGATCAGTTGTCGGGTGTAACGCGGGTCGAGATAGGCGGTAGGTTCATCTAACAGCAGCAGTTTGGGTTTGAGAACCATGATATCGGCGATGGAAACCCGCTTTTTCTGGCCCAAACTGAGATTGTGAATTGGTTCGCGGGCGAGTTCGCTTAGATCGCATTGCTCGATCGCCTGCTGCACCTGTTGAGAAATTACGGATTCTCTCAACCCTAAATTGTACAACCCGTAGGAAATATCTTCTTCTACCGTCGAAGCTACTAATTGATGGTCGGGATTTTGAAAGACGAGTCCGATTTGTTGGCGCAGTTGCATCAAAGATTTGCGATCGGTCTTTTTTTGTAAGACTCTTGTGTCAGCACTTTCTCAATAGCTTCGCGTACTTTAGCAACGCTTGTGCCATTGCTTGAGTTCATAATAGTCATATAATAATCATAATTAATGTTTGTAACAAATCCCGCTTTTTTCTAGCAATTTTCGTTAAGGCTGAAGTATAGTAAAAGCTACCACTATTTATAGTAAAAAATATGGTAGAGCGAGTGTTAAAAGAACGTTATGCCATTCAGCAATGCCTGGGGAAAAATGGGGGACGACAAACTTTGCTGGCGCGCGACTTACAAACTCAGGAGTTAGTCGTCATCAAAATCCTTACTTTTAGTGCAGATTTCCAGTGGGACGATTTAAAACTATTTGAACGAGAAGCCGAAACTTTACAGTCACTTTCCCATCCGGCAATTCCTCGTTACTTAGATCATTTTGAATTCCAGACGCCAAAGACTAAAGGGCTTGCACTGGTACAAAGCTATATTGAAGCGAAATCTTTGGCAGAATGGGTTGAATCGGGACGCAATTTTAACGAAAAAGCAATAAAGCAAATCGCTAATAACTTGTTGGAAATTTTGATATATTTGCAACACCAAAACCCGCCAGTAATTCATCGAGATATTAAGCCGAGCAATATTCTTTTAGCAGATCGATCGCCCTTCAAACAAAAACACTCCGCCCTTAATAAAGGTGGTTGGTTGGGTGAAGTTTACTTAGTAGATTTTGGTTCAGTTCAAACCTTAGCAGCGAGAGAAGGTAGCACCGTTACTGTAGTGGGAACTTACGGATATATGCCGCCCGAACAATTTGGCGGGCGCGCGGTTCCGGCTTCCGATTTGTATGGTTTGGGTGCGACGTTAATTTACTTAGTAACGGGAGTCCATCCAGCCGATTTGCCGCAGGAAGATTTGCGTATTAATTTTGAGCCAAAAATCGCTATTAGTTCGGACTTTGTGGACTGGCTGCAGTGGATGACCGAACCAGATTTAAACAGCCGCTTAACCACGGCTCATCGGGCGTTACAAGCACTGGAAAAACCGAAACAGAGGGGGCGATCGCTTCTGCGAAACCCTAGGGCGAGTAATAATGTAAAACTGAATAAAGACAGAAAGAGTTTGGAAATTGTGATTTCTACTTTTTCTCCTCTCTTTTTAGTTAGTGTCTATTTAGTAATTCCGTTAATTGCATCGTACCACGTGCTTTTAGTAAGTATATCCTGGATTGTTATGGCGTTTACTAAGGGTTCTTTTATAGGTGCATCATTCGCAGCATTCGGAGTTACTTACTTTGGCAGTTTTTGTTTATTTTTACTTTTTCAACCCATAAAATTAGTATTTCTTAGACGTATCGCCACTCGACTACTAATCGATGAGGAACAAATTTATTTTACTTCCAACTTCTGGGGATTTTTGCGTTACAATATGCTGCCACCAAGCCCGAGGCTAGCTATCGGTACATTACGATTCATAAGAGATGAATATACATACTCCAGCCGGGGGCGCAATATTCAAATTTGGGCCGGAACGCGGGAATATCAACTTATTACCAGCCATCTCATTGATGACGAGATTGATTGGATAGCAGAAGAACTCAGCGAATGGTTAAATTTGCCTATTAGTGAATAAAGTAGAGATGGCAAATGAAATTAACAATAACTCTCCTCAAGAAGTTTGCAAAAAATGGCAAGTGAAGTTTTAAAAGAACGTTATGTAATCGAGCAACAGCTAAGTCAAACTGCGGGAAGGCGCACGTTTATGGCGCGCGACTTGCACACAGAAGAGTTAGTAGCGATTAAGTTACTGATTTTTGGAGAAGATGTTCGCTGGGATGACTTGAAACTCTTTGAAAGAGAAGCACAAACTTTACAACTGCTTTCTCATCCGGCAATTCCCCCCTATCTGGATTACTTTGAGGTGGATACACCAACGGGTAAAGGATTCGCCTTGGTACAAAGCTATATCCCAGCCAAATCCTTAGAAGAATGGTTAAAAAGCGGGCGAACTTTTAGCAAAGCAGAAGTCAAGCAACTAGCTAAAGCATTACTAGAAATTTTGGACTACCTCCACGGGCAACAGCCGCCAGTTATTCACCGAGATATCAAGCCGAGTAATATTTTACTGGCAAATAGATCGCGCAATAGTGTCGGTGATGTTTATTTAGTTGATTTTGGTTCCATACAGACGTTAGCAGCTAGAAAAAGCAGTACGATTACTGTTGTCGGTACTTACGGATATATGCCGCCCGAACAATTTGGCGGGCGGAATGTTCCAGCTTCCGATATTTACAGTTTGGGTGCAACATTAATTTATTTAGTAACGGGCAGGCATCCCGCCGAGTTATCTCAAGGTAATTTGCAAATTCAATTTGAGTCATTAGTTAATCTCAACCGAGATTTAATCGATTGGCTGAAGTGGATGACACAACCGAGTTTGAACCGCCGCCTTGCATCTGCAAAAGAGGCGCTGGAAGCGCTGGAAAATCCCCGCCCGAAAACAGATATCTCGGCGGCGAGACGAAAACTGATCGGCAGCAGGATTAAACTGAAGAAAGATGGGGAGAAGCTAGAGATTTTGATTCCCCCAAAAAAGTTGGGTTTTTGGAGAGGCTACTGGATAGGGACAGGAATTTTGGTTGAGTTGGGGCTAGTTTTATTAATTTTTCTGTTCATAAAAATCATGCTTGAAACCGGGTATATAGTCTTTATGTTAGTGGGTGCGCTGTTTTTACTCATCTTTTCAATTGTTTTGCTATGCTCACTTTTTATTACATTTTCGCAACACATTCAAACTTATTTCAAAACGACTACAATAAAACTCGATAGACAACACATATCCGTGACTAAGCGATACCCGTGGTGTAAATTTCGTGCATATCCATTTGTGCATGAAGATATTAGTCCCAAAATTATGTATATCCGGAAATCCAGGGATTTTAGGTGGCAATATAAATCTTATAAAACTATAAATGTTTCTGATTTAACTGCCCCGGAAATAGAAGTGCTCGCCAATGAAATAAGTACAATTTCGCACGGAAAACTTGTTTTTATAGTCGGAGAGAATCAACTCCTAAACAGATAATAAGTAGAGAAAATCACTACCGCAAAATAGTCTATAACCCTCTCTTTGTGATTCTGGCGATCGAGCCGCATCCACTAATTTCCAAAAATCATCATGTTCTATTTTACCTATTGCCTATCGATCCACAGTAATAAGTAAGGTTCGTACTGCGAACTTGAGTCCGCAGCCGGAGAGAGGACTCACGTCCGCACTACAAAGGTTTTTATTAGAGTAAGCTGTTACGCATTTAAACCATTAACGCTCCCGGTAAGGTGCGTCAGCTAGAACACTGACTATACATGGGAAACGCTTATTTACGCTCCGCACCCTACTATCTGAGATGTTGCACCATTCTCAATAAATTTTTTATGAACAGGCAAGATGCCTGTTCCACAAAGAGTGAATTTTCTTGTGGAACAGGCATCTTGCCTGTTCTTGAGAATGGTGCAAGATGTGAGATTTAAACAAACTGGCCCGTTGGAGTCGATCGCACCCGACGAATTCCAATCACCGACGGCATCGGCGATCTGCGCCGATCGTTCTCAATATTGCTAGGCCACAAACTGCCGCGAGACACACTACGAGTCTGATTGAAAACAGCACCGTTCAAATCCAACATTTCAATTTGCCGACTCAGTACAGTACCATCATCGATCGGGCAATCTTCCCCAGGATGCTGCACCGCAAGCAACAGCGTATCTCCCACAAAAGTCGGCCCAGTCATTTCGCACCGATTCGGGCCGTAAGCAAACGGAATTACTGTTCCTGCATTCGGCCCAGAAGTCGGAATATAAAACAGCCAATTGTTGCCGAAAACTCCAGTAAAATCTGACACATTTCCCGTCTTTTTATGGTCGATCGTCGTTGGCTTTCCAGCCGCACCGACATCAAAACCGTTGTGCGTGCTCGTAGACATATCAGTGACGCCCCAAACATTGCCTTGAGTGTCAAAAGCCAAATTATCTACACTAGCAAATCCCGCCCCAGCTACCGAACCCGCTTCTCCGCCTTGAGCCAAACGCTGCCAGCGGAACGTCAAACCTGCACCGTCTGGACTGTCTTCAATTATTTTGTACAGTCCTCCCGACTGCTGGGTGCTGTTGACGGCGCTACCGTATTTAGCAACAGTAAAAATGCGAGAATCTGGATAGCCGTCGCTTCCGGGTGCGGCGTCCGTATAAGCAATGAAAACTTCCTTAGTAGTAGGATTAACTTCCAAATCTTCCGGCCGCGCCGTCGGAGTGCCACCCATCAAATTAGCAGCTAAGAAAGCATCAACTAAAACTGCACCTTGGCTGCTGTAGAAATTAGCCAGAGTTTTATTTTGGTAGCCCGGAATTGCTGTTGCTTCATTGGTTGTATCTACTACAAAAGAACCACCGTCTTCGGTTTGACCCGCAATTCCGGCGCGTTTGGGCAAGCGAGTATTTGCATCTCTTTGAGCTTTGCCAAAACTTGCTAATTCCGCCTCTCCAACTTTAGAAGGACGCACCGGATTTGTCGGGGTATTTAATGTCAGTGGCAGCCATCTTCCAGTACCGTTGCGGTTATATTGGGCCACGTACAAAACCCCATCTTCAAACAATCGGCTGTTGTTTTTATCTGCGGGATTCGTGACAGTACCGTTGCTGACAAATTTCCAGGTGTGTCCGCCGCGTCGATCGTCCCCCATGTACACTACTAATCTGCGGCCTGCTTCAGCGCGAATCGCGACGTTTTCGTGGCGGAAACGGCCCAACCATGTGTGCTTCCGGGGGCGGAAACTCGGATCTAGGGGATCGACTTCTACCATCCAGCCGTATTTTTCGCCGACTAAGCCGAATTCCTCACCGATAGTGCCCTTGGCGTAGCCCGTTTGGCCACCGTTGGGTTTGATGTTTTCCTGAACTCCGACGAAGAATAGTTCGCTACCTTGGAAGTTTTCTTCGGCGGAGAGGATTGTGTCCCAAGGGGTTGTGGCGCCGGAACAGTTGTAAGCTGTACCGATGATGCGGTTGCCGAGTCCGTCGGTGTTGACTTGCGCGAAGACTTGGGTAGCTGCAGGGCCCGTACCTGTAAGATAGTTGTCGTCGCCTTGTCTGGTTCCCCAGGAGGTGACATCTTTGTATTTGTCGGTACGCTGGCTGTTGATGCCGAGCCCGGAAAGTCCGTGGATACGGCGGTTGAGGGAGTCGCCGGCGATCGCCTGAAATCTACCGTTGGCTTGTTTGGTAATGCGGACGATCGAACCACCGAGATTGTACAGAAATTCGCCGAGGGTATCCCGATTCTTTACCGATAAGTCTATACCGAGGACAGCGCGATCGGTTGCTGGAAATGATGCCACATCTGACGGGGCTTCCGGCGCCACTTTCGACATCGGGAAGGATACATACTCGTGGTTAACCCAGAGATAACCGTCCTCATTGCTGCCGCGAAGGCCTACGAAGCCGGTGTAGTCGTTGTTGTAGCCGAAATAGTCTGCCGGATTGGGAAAAACTCGATCGCCCCAGCGGACAATCACGTAACGTTCGTATTCCGGCGGCACAACCACATCGTCAACAACGCTGTAACTCGTTAATCTAGTATCCTGCGAGGCAGCCATCACGGTTCCCTGTCCCCCCGGCGCCATCGCCATGAAGCTGGGCAGTTCTCGATAAATCGGCAGCGGGTGGGGAAGTCTTACAGGAGTGAAAGATGTCGGAACAACAGCTTCAGCAGCGCTGGAATTGATGCTGAACAGTTTTTGAGTTAGCCCAGGAGCAAGCACAGTGGTAGCCGCACTGCTGCCGAAGAAAATTAGCAGTTGTCGGCGAGTTATTTTAGACATAAATTCCTTTTCAAACCAACATCTCTAATCTGATGATTCCGTATGAAACTCTATCACTTTTCAATTAAGGGAAGTTTACCTGAAGGTTAATTAAAAGTGGGAGATATTTAGGTTAACAACAAGTTAAATATTGTAATTGGCAATTGGTAATTGGGAATATAGAGAGAGATTCAGGAAAAAATATCTATCCCTGTATCCGTGATTTCCGTGTCGTGCTGTTGGTTATTTGTTATTTGTTACCAATGCCCCATGCCCCATGCCCAATGCCCAATGCCCCATTACCAATATTTCAATCATCTCGAAAACCCGGATCATTTTCTCGGAATGTCGATCGACTAGGCGCAGGTACATTAATCACTTGCGAAAACCCAGAATTTGCGGGCGAAATATTGCCGTCTCTGAATCCCAGCAGCAATTGAGCATCGGCAAAATATCTAGTCCACTGTTGGATTCTCGCATCTTTTTGCCAGTCGTGGCGGGATACTCTCGATCGCAAAACTGGAACTCTTTGTCGGCTGCGATCGGCTGTAATGATGACTGTAACTTCTGTTAATGCCGGATTTTCTTGAAACTCGCGGGCGATCGACTCTTTCGCTAAATCTTCCGCCTGCTGCACTAAACTCGCAAAAGATTGACTACCGTCCGAATCTAGGGTAAGGTAGCGCTCTTTTGTTTCAGCCAAACCTATTGATATACTTGCTGTTAAACTGATAATTGCTAGAATGACGGCCGACAATAAGCGTAGGTACAAATTCATTATGTTTGAAACTAAATACTAACACTTGTCAATGATAGTTAATAAAATTTAACACTAAGTTAATATTTGATTAAAATAATATTTTGTGTGACCATATTTCCCTAAAAAAGTGTCCTGTAGGCTCAATTTACCCACTAAAAATTAGGCTTTTATGGGCGGGTTTTACTCGAAATATTTGTCGGTAGTAAAGGATATCGATCAACCAGCCCCCGCGTTACTCTTCTTCCTTCTTCCTTCAACATCAGAAGGAACGCTGGATAATTAATCCGTGTATCCGTGTCAAAATCAGTGTCGTGCCTTCCTTCTTCCTTCTTCCTTCTTCCTTCTTCCTTCTTCCTTCTTCTTTATGAAATCAACAAAATGTGCGATCGCGCTTGGTAGCAACTTAGGCGACTCCCTCGCCACACTCTCTAGCGCGATCGCAACCCTCAACAACACCCCAGGAATAGCAGTAAAATCTCATTCAAGCTGGTATCAAACCGCCCCCGTTGGCCCGCCGCAACCCGATTACATCAACGCCTGTGCCATCCTAGAAGTGGCACTAGAACCCGAACAATTGCTAGCAGCTTTATTAGAAATTGAAATAAAATTTAATCGAATTCGCCGAGAAAAATGGGGGCCAAGAACCCTCGACCTAGATTTGTTGCTGTACGACAATTTAATCCTAGAAACTCCGACACTGACTCTACCTCATCCCCGGATGACCGAAAGAGCTTTTGTATTAGTACCTTTAGCAGAAATTGCCCCGGATTGGGTGCATCCGGTGACGAAAAGTGCGATCGTCCAACTGCTGCAAACCGCAGACTGTTCTGGAGTGCAAAAATTGCAACTGTAACAATTGAGCAAAATTCACGGATCGTACCAGTTTCCCAAAAAATGCAACCGTAGGTAAGCTCCAAACTGTAATAGTTATCAGTCATTCCCCATCTAAAATCTAAAATCTAAAATCTAAAATCCTATAAGATCGCCTATGATGTCTTAAATCGGTGCACCCTAACATTATTCGCTTGTCGCTTATGTCGATCGGTCAAGAACTACCCCAACTCCTCAAACAACGCCTATTTTACCAAGGGCGCAAATTCAACTTTGACGTAGCCACCCTCCGTCTTCCCAACGGTTCCGAAGGCGAGTGGGAATGTATTCGCCACCCAGGCGGAGCACTTGCAGTTCCCGTCACACCTGAAGGTAAACTCGTCTTGGTACGCCAATATCGCTTTGCCACAAAAGGGCGAATTTTAGAATTTCCCGCTGGTACGGTAGAAATCAATGAAAATCCCGCCGAAACTATCAAACGCGAAATCGAAGAAGAAACCGGATATCGCGCTGGAAAATGGCATAAATTAGGGCAATTTTTTCTCGCCCCCGGTTATTCCGACGAAATCATTTATGCTTTCTTAGCCCAAGATTTGGAAAAACTGGAAAAGCCGCCAGCACAAGACGATGACGAAGACATGGAGACAGTTTTATTCACCCCGGAAGAATTAGAAAAAGCTATCTTAGCTGGGGAACCCATTGATTCAAAATCAATTTCTAGCTTTTTCTTAGCCCGTCCATTTTTAACTTAAATAGGACTGACGGAAAAAACCCGGTTTCTGAAAAAAATCGTGCGTAACACCGATAAATCTTAACTTAGAAACCGGGTTTTTGAACCCGCGTGTGTCCAGGACTGTAAAATCTAAAATCTAAAATCTAAAATCTAAAATCGAATGTCCGATATATCCAATCTAATTTTATTTTGGCACCGCCGCGACTTGCGTATTTCTGACAACATCGGACTGGCAGCAGCGCGCCAGCAAAGCCCGAAAGTAGTCGGAATTTTTTGTCTCGATCGCAATATCATAAATCGGGATGACGTAGCGCCAGCTAGAGTCACCTACATGATCGGCTGCTTGCAAAAACTCTCCTCGCGTTACAGGGATGCAGGCAGCCAATTGCTGATAATTCAAGATGACCCGATTCTAGGAATACCGAGATTAGCAACAGCTATAAATGCTCAAGCAGTATTTTGGAACTGGGATGTAGAACCCTACGCAAAACAGCGCGATCAGTCCGTATCAAACGCCCTCCAACAAGCAGGAATTCAAGTTCACAATTTCTGGGATCAAGTCCTGCACGCCCCGGACGAAATTCGCAGCGGTACAGGGACTCCCTACACAGTTTATACACCATTTTGGAAAAAATGGAACAGTAAACCCAAAGCCCAACCAGTAGAGACACTGCCGATAACTTATCTGGAATTAATGACCGGATTAACCGCCGAAGAACAAGCAATCGCCAACCAAGCAGGTGCAATGGAAACAGTGCCAACAGCCTTGAGTTTGGGATTTATTTGGGAAAACCCATTAGTAATAGAACCCGGAGAAGATGCAGCGCAAAAAAAATTAGAAGAATTTTGCGATCGGGCAATTTACCAATATCAAGAACAGCGCAATTTCCCCGCCATTAACGGCACATCCCAACTCAGCGCAGCCCTCAAATTTGGTGCAATTGGCATCCGCACTGTTTGGCAAGCTACCCAGATAGTAATGGACACTTGCCGCAGCGAAGAAGCGTGCACAAGCATCCGCACTTGGCAACAGGAAATAGCGTGGCGGGAATTTTACCAACACGCCATGTATAACTTCCCAGAATTAGCAGACGGCCCCTACCGTCAAGCATTCAAAGACTTTCCTTGGGAGAACGATGAAAAGCTCTTTCAAGCTTGGTGTAAAGGCAAAACTGGCTATCCTATTATCGATGCAGCAATGCGGCAGTTAAATCAGACAGCTTGGATGCACAATCGCTGCCGCATGATAGTCGCCAGTTTTCTCACCAAAGATTTAATTATTAACTGGCAGTGGGGTGAAAAATACTTCATGCAAAAATTGATAGATGCCGACCTTTCTGCTAACAATGGCGGCTGGCAGTGGAGCGCATCAAGCGGCATGGACCCGAAACCTTTGCGAATATTCAATCCCGCCAGTCAAGCTCAGAAATTCGACCCGGAGGGGGAATATATTCGGCACTGGGTTCCCGAATTGCGCCGCGTTGATACTAAAGTTTTGCTAACAGGAAATCTTTCACCTTTAGAACGCCGACTTCTTCATTATCCCTCTCCGATCGTAGATCACAACGAGCAGCAGCGCAAGTTTAAGGAACTTTTCAAGCAGCAAAAAAACGCAGATTAGACAGCTCGACTTTGGGCGATAGTTACCAGTAAATTAAGTTGAGGGGGCGCTGTACACCCCTCAACTTAAAAGATTGTATCAGTTATAATAAACTTAAAGAAATCGGAGGTTGAAATGGTAACGCTGCAATTAAGGCAAATCAGTGTACCCCCAGGACATAGAGTGCTGTTCCATGATGTCAACTGGCAGGAATTTGAAGCAATTTTAGAAGAGTTGGGAGAACACCGTGGCTCTAGAATAGCTTACAGTCAAGGAACTTTGGAGATTAGGATGCCACTACCAGAACATGAGAAAGCTAAAATCATTATTGGCTATTTAGTGAAAATTCTGTTTGAGGAACTAGAAATCGACTTTGAACCATTTGGTTCGACGACTTTCAAGCGAAAAAGTATGTTACAAGGAATTGAGCCTGATGAATGTTTTTACATTCAGAATTATGCTCTAATGATTGGGAAAAAGCGGATCGACTTAACTGTCGATCCGCCGCCTGACTTAGCAATTGAAGTCGATTTAACTTCCAAAACTCAACTGGACGCTTACGAAGATCTGGGAGTACCTGAAATCTGGCGTTACGAAAATAACAAGCTGATGATTAATTTGCTTGAAGATGGGAAATATGTTGAATCTGCAATTAGTCCAACATTTCCCAATTTGCCAATTATTGAAGCTATTTCTCAATATTGCGAACAAAGCCAAACAGTGGGTACAAGCCAAACTCTCAGATTGTTTCGTAAGTGGGTTAGAGAACAAATCAGGCTTCGATCACTGAAGTCCTCACTACAAAGCTGACTGTTTCACAATGCCCAATTACCGATACAGACAAGTTATCATAAACTTAAATAAATCGGAGGTTGAAATGGTAACGCTGCAATTAAGGCAAATCAGTGTACCCCCAGGACATAGAGTGCTGTTCCATGATGTCAACTGGCAGGAATTTGAAGCAATTTTAGAAGAGTTGGGAGAACACCGTGGCTCTAGAATAGCTTACAGTCAAGGAACTTTGGAGATTAGGATGCCACTACCAGAACATGAATTCAATAAGGAAATCATTGGCGATATGGTAAAAATATTACTCGAAGAACTTGAAATTGATCGAGAATGTTTTGGTTCGACGACTTTTAAACGAAAAAGTATGTTACAAGGAATTGAACCTGACAACTGCTTTTACATTCAGAATCACGCTCTAATGATTGGCAAAAAGCGCATCGACTTAACTGTCGATCCGCCGCCTGACTTAGCAATTGAAGTCGATATAACTTCCAAAACTCAACTCGATGCTTACGAAGCTTTGGGAGTACCTGAAATCTGGCGCTATGAAAATAAAAAGCTTCAGATTAATGTGCTTCAAGATGGGAAATATGTTGAATCTGCAATTAGTCCAACATTTCCCAATTTGCCAATTATTGAAGCTATTTCCCAATATTGCGAACAAAGTCAAACGGCGGGTACAAGTCAAACTCTCAGATTGTTTCGTAAGTGGGTTAGAGAACAAATCAGGCTTTGAGGACTGAAGTCCTCACTACAAACTTGACCGCTGTGGCTGAGGAGGTGTGCAGCATTTGAGGTGGTTAATTAAATCAGAAATTGGGCTCTGTTCGGGGTGTGCCTCTACGCTGCTGCCCGAATTAATGAGATTTACTCTCAGGCATCCGGGTAAATAAAATCTCTTTCACAGTCGGTTCTAGGGGAAAGCTAAGGCTAGCAATATTGCCTTTGGTATCAGTTAAGAAAGATATAAGTTCTGGTCGATCGCACAACTCAGATTCAACAAAAATGTCATAGTGGTAATGTTCTAATTTATAAATAATTGAATTATGAGTTGCTGTCAAACGCTCGTCATTAATTTCAATTGATAAGATTCCGTATGCTGGATGCTCAAAATAACCTGTGTAATCTTCTAGAGGATGAGAAGGCTGGGTTCCTGTTTTACGAGAGTCAACGGCTATTTGCTCTTTGGCTTTTGCAGTAGATTCTTTGCTTTGAGCATATTTTTCCTTCATTCGTTGATTCCAAGGAGCTTCGTCTAGACCGAGCCAGCGATCGCATATATAATAAGTCACAGTATCTGGTACTGAGTTTAGAGCCATATTAGTCAGAACTACTATACCAATATTGTCTTGAGGCAGCAAAGTTGTCAGTGCAGAAAATCCATCAATATTACCGCCATGCTGAATTAAATTATGACCTCGGTAAGAGGTAATACCCCATCCCAAACCATAAAAATAATAAAAAAGTTCATTATATTCCAGCGGTTGACCGATCGCGATTTGTGGAGCGTGCATCTCGCTCAGATTACTTGGCGAGATAATTTGTTTCTCGCCATACTTACCCCGATCGAGATGGAGTAAAAGCCACTTAGCCATATCAGCAACGTTGGAATTTATCGAACCGGCTGGGCCGCTAACATCGACATTACAAAAGGGTAATCTCTCAACTTTGTCGGATTTTTCTTGATAAGGAAGTGCAAAATCATCAGCTTGTTGGGATGTCTCTACAGAGAAATTACTATCTCTCATTTCTAAAGGATTAAAAATTTCCTGTTGCACAAATTCTTCCCAGCTACTCTCTGCAATTTCACCAACCAAGTAGCCAGCGGTCATGTACATCAAACTTTGATACTGAAAAACAGTACGCAATTCGTGAGTGGGTTCGAGATATTGTAAGCGATCGAATATTTCTTTACGGGTGAAGGGACTTTTATACCACATAGCATCGTGACGGGGTAAGCCAGACCGATGAGTCACGAGGTCGCGGGGTGTCATACGTTCGGTTGCATAGAAGTCATAAAGTTTAAAAGTGGGCAGATAATTTCTGACAGGTCGATCCCAGTCTAATTTGCCGCGGTCTGCCAAAATACCCATCGCCATTGTGGTAAAAGGTTTCGTACAAGAACCGATCGCAAAGAGAGTTTGCGGTGTAACAATTAAATTTTGTTCTACATCTCGCTTTCCAAAGCCTTCACAAAAAATTATTTGGCTATCTTTAACGATTGCGATCGCCAGCCCGGGTATTTTCCACTCTTGCATCGCCTTGTTGATAAATTCACTCAGACCTTGCATGACTTTTCAGTATTGGTATAACTTTAGTTTCGCTTCTGAGAAATAGACAGAGAGTAAGGGTGTTGAGCTTGAGATCGATCGCCCACAAAAATAACATAAGTCCCCTTGTCCCCATAACCAGAAAATTCTACATTCCCCGCAGCAGCATTCGCCGGCAGCACACAGAAACGCCCCCTCGGCCCCTGAATCATCAAACTCGGAGCTCCAGCGGTTTGTACTGCAATCCGCCAGTAAGGCAAATCCTGCGTTACTTCGATGACGTGGTTGGGTGCTTGGGACACAAAACCGCAGTCGCCGCTATTGTTCGGGCCGCCGGAAACTCCAGAAACTCCCAGCGGTTCGGGAAATCCCGGAGCAATTTGTAGCGGTTGGCTCCGAAGGGCACCGGCATCCGCTAAAATCATTGCCAAGGCTAGGGTCACGATCGAGCTAAACCACAGTTTGCCGCGATCGCCCGGATAATTGATCTTCATGTTTCCTCACACAATGGCATTTGGTTCTAGTTCTTTGACGGTAGGGGATAATGGCGGTTCCAAACACCTTAATCTAAACTAACTTCCGAATTTTTTTATGAATCCTCAAAATAACTTCAATTGGCAGCAAGCGATCGGAGAACTAAAAGCTAAAGTAGAACGATCGCCACTCATCACACAAAATTCAGACCGGTATCAAGCCGTCGGAACCTTATACAATCAATTACTCGACAAGTTTCAAAGACTCCCCAAACCGGGGCAGGTGGCAGCCTTTGCCTTGGCAGCGATAATTGTCCTGACAGTCTTCAATAGCATCGTAAAGCTAATTTCCGCCCTGATGACTCTTGCCGTTCTCGGAGTGCTAATCTACATAGCGTTTGACACTCACCGACCGTCCTAAAGGCGAGGTGATTCTTGGCTCCACGACTGACCTTACTACTCACTATCCTTACGGCAATACTTAAACCTTTCAACCGTGGAATACCACCAATTGACGAGCTTAACTTAGTTAATCCCAGAGGGTCTATCTCCCCAAGCGTACTAGGATATGAACCTAGAGTTCAGGCGTGCCCCGCCTTACTTCAGTAGTCAACAAAGTATTTGGTTCTCTGGTATTGGGATATTATTTTTTTTATCCCTAGCTGTTTTAAGAGTTTTCGCCGCTCTTTGCCCCTAAATTTATGCCTGAAAGTGTGTCTCAACTGTTTCACGATGGCAATGGAGTTTCACCCTGACAACTTAATTATAACCTGGTTTGGGGTTGCTTTGCCAAGCGTAAATTCACGCTCATCCAATAGAAAGCCGTCAAGCCAAGGACGGGGTTTTAAACCCAAATTTCTGATAAATTGGCAATATCTCCTGATTCCTCCAACTAACGACTAACAATAGGAAATTATAAATATGGCTAACCCCACCGCGCCCAGCGGGCTCAATCAACCCGATCCGTCTTGGCAAACACAATCCAAGCAAATGCCACTGCTGGTTCGCAGGTGCGGCGCTTGGGCTGTGGAAATTTCGTTAATTGCGGCCAGCGCCCTCGTTCCCTTCAGTATCGGGGCATTGGTCAACAAGGAATCTCAAACCGTGCCGCTCAATTCCTCAGTAGCAGCAGCATCCGAAACCGTCGCCCGTACTTTGGGCATACCCGTGCGCGATCGCAGCCCCAGAGTCGCACCCCTAACTAATCTATTCTGGTCAGGGGCGCTGCTGGCACCGGCAGTTTTAGCGGGGTGGCAACTGTTTTTGCTCGCCAGAACCGGTCAAACTATCCCCAAACGCTGGTTCGGCGTCAAAGTTGTCACAGCGTCGGGTACTCCTCCGGGTTTTGGACAAGTGCTAATTCGCGAAAGTTTGGGGCGCTGGGGAGTGCCTCTGGGCGTCGCTTACGGCATTTGGCGCTTGAGCGGGGCGTTTCCTGATTTGCTGATTTTAGGGGGGCTGGGCGGCTTGGCAGTGCTCGCAGACGGCGCTGTTGCATGGCGCTACAAACGGCAATCTGGACACGATCGCCTCGCCAATACTTTGGTCGTCAACGCTCGATCGAATCAACTGTCTGACAATCCTGTCAAGAGTCCAGATTGGACTGAGGAAGACGCGCAGATTGCGGCTTTGGTTGTGACTCCACAAAGCGGCCTGAAAGTAAATCGCAGTTTGTGGAATTGGATGCGCCAACACCCAGGCACAACTTTAGTGATAGTTATCATCGGCAGCGCGGGATTGATTTTAACTTTGTTTGTCGGCACTCTCATCTACACTCAAAGTCAAGCAAATTTGCGGGATTCCCGGCAGCGGAACGACGAATTATTTGTAGCTTTAGTCAGCAAATTGTCTCCCACATCGGCTAGCGGGGCATCGGGCAGGCGATCGGCTATTTTGGCTTTGGGGGCGGTGGAAGACTCCCGCGCCGTACCCCTGCTAGCGGATTTGCTAGCTCAAGAAGACAACCGCGCCATGCTGGACGCGATCCAGCAAGCTTTAGTCAGTAGCGGGCCGAAAGCTTTGCCTGACTTGCAGCGGTTGAATCAAGCCCTCAGCAACGACCTCGATTCCCTGCGCTTTGGTGGCAAGGCACCCGAACGCGAGTTAGCGGCCGCCCGCCAGCGAACAGTACAAAGGGCGATCGGCAAAATTCTCACAGTGTATAGCAGCCAACTCAACGGCGTGGATCTGAGCCGCACGGATTTAGCTCAAAGTCCTGCCGGCCCGTCTCAGTTTACTTTAGTTTTAAACAAAGTTGACTTGTCGGGAATTAAGTTGAGAAATGCCAATTTAACCAATGCCAGCTTGCAGGGAGCTCGCTTTTACGGCACCGGCGAAGACAGGCGTCCGGCTACCTTTGACGATTGGATTTCTGACTTGAGCGGCGCTAATTTGGAAGGAGTAAATTTGACCGGGGCGTCTTTGAACAGTGCTGTAATGAACCGCACTACTTTTGTGCGCGCTGTCATGAACAAAGCTAATTTGTCAAACGGCAATTTAAATTCAGCTAATTTCAGCAGTGCTATTTTAATTGGAGCGAATTTGCAGGAAGCACTGTTAAAAAATGCAAGTTTTACCGGAGCAGATATAGGAAGCGCGAATTTGTCGGGAGCAGATTTGTCAGGTGCACGTTTGGCAAAAGTGAAGGCTCAAGGCGCTCAGTTGTCCTTGACAAATTTGTCGAAATCGGAATGGCAAGGTGCTGATTTGTCTGGTGCTGATTTGAGCGGCGCCAACTTACAAAATGCCGATTTGACTTCGACTAAACTCACCAACGTGAATTTAAAAGATGCTCGGTTGCAAGATGCGAATTTTCGGAATGCGGAGGTGAGTTCGGTTGATTTTAGGGGCGCGAATTTAGCGGGAGCGAATTTTAAAGGCGCTGTGTTTCTGGGGAAAACAGCTTCGGATCAATTTATTCAAAATCCGACTGGTAGTAAATCCGGTAGATTCCTAGGAGTTGATTTTGCGGAGGCTAAGAATTTAGATAAAAGTCAAATTGCTTACATTTGTTTGCAGGGGGGCCTTCATCCGAACTGCCCGCAGAAGAAGTAAGGATTGGTTGTTAACGAGTAGGCTAATACAGTTGATTAAAGAACAGGTAAGGTAATTATGAGCGTTAAGCGAATCATTTATCTCATCCTAGCAATTCTGGGGCTTGTGCTGCCTTGGTACTATAACTTGCAGTTTTTTAGCAATGCTGGCTTGCTCGACTTTGTAAACGAGAGTTCGGCTAATCTTGCTGCGAAATCGGTAAGTTTAGATTTGTTTATCGCAACTGTAGCAGGAAGCACTTGGATGTACGCTGAGTCAAAACGATTGGATATAAGTTTTGTAGGGCTGTACATACTTCTGGGTTTCCTGGTTTCGTTTTCCTGTGCTTTCCCGCTTTTCTTGTTTGTGCGAGAAACCAAGCTGGAAAAATCAAGCGAAGTCTCAAGTTGAAAAGTTGTTTAACAGATGAGTGCGGCGCAGCAAAATAATTCGGTGCAGGCGATCGAGCTATTATATAATTTCCGGTAAAATCACCGTTATAGGTTTGTAGTGACGACGGAAGTGCTCAGAATTTTATGAGGATTAAAGTCCTCACTACAAACCAACGTGATTGTTGTCCTTCCAGGGGAAATAATATTAATACCAATTTCACTCATTTCTTGCTAAAAACTTTTGGCTTGAGTTTGTTCCACCTGCCCAACCTACTATTGCATTGTTTATTGAAATTGAGATTACGCAATAGCATCTGAACTGACAAGATTCTCAAATTGCGCCAATAGCATTCCATCACCATTATTTGCAACTCCAAAAATTTTAGGTAACTGGCCTGTTTGGGCGAGAACTTGTCTCACTTCTCGGTTAGATACATCGGCCATATTTTTGTTATTTAGAATGGCATTAACCGCAGCGATACCCACACCTTGACCAACAGCAGCGTTGAATTCAACAATTCTGGGGGCAGAACAGGCAAACCCTTCAAATCCAGAACACGGACTGACCACTGCCAGGTTAGGAACGTTTTTAATAACCTCTCCTGATTTTCATGTTTTCGAGCTAAATTTCAATGTTTGCCGTCCAACTCTCTGTTTTTCCCAAATCTAGCTCCATCTTTCCTGATTGTTTTGATAAATATTCACACATTCCTGGACGCAGCAACTGGGTTTTTTCCCAAAAATCCTCCGTTGAGGACGATCGCTCTGGGTTGAAAAACCCGGTTTCTGAGCGTCTAGAGTCGGTCAGTCTGGTACTCTTGATTGCCATCAGGTGAGATTATCAGGATCTATCCCCAACTCCCGCAATCGCTGAGCTAGTCGATCGGCGCGCTGGGATTCCTGTTGGGCGCGCTGCGCTGATTCTTTCACCTGTTCTTCAGGAGTCAGATAACGTTTTCCATCGGCATCATACCAATACAACCACTCCCTTGTCACCCCAGAATAACTTCCCCTTTCACAACCAATCCCCAAACCAATTTCAGGCATCCAAACTGGATGTCCTGACTGTAACTCGTACTTCCCATTGACTAGCTTGTGTACTTCCAAATGAGGTTTACGGCGGCGGCGGGAAGAATAAATGACGTAATAAAGTACGCCTAAAGCTTGATAAGTGTCTAATTTTGTGCTGTATTCCTTGCGATAAGTTGGGGAAACAACTTCTAGCACGAAAAGTGGCATGACATTTTCATCCCACAGCACGTAACTGGGGCGCAATTCTTCGTCGTAAAATCGTTCTACTCCTAAACTTAAGAAAGCATCTGGGACAATTGGCGGTTCGTCAGGGTGATGATAAATACCCATATCTATGCCAAAAAACCAGTCCATGCGTTCTGCCCAAAGTATGAGCAATATTGCTTTTAACAAGCCTGGTATTAGTTCTTGCAGTTCGTTATCCACAGGCGTTTCATCTGAGTCTGGTAGTTCATCGGCTGAGGGCCAGTGCCTCGGAAATTTGTAATCTAACATGGCGGCTTTCCTCAAAACTCACTAACATTATACCTTTGATTTGTTTGGCAATAGTATTTATTGAACGAACCGCGAAGACGCGAAGGAAGAGAAGAGAAGATGATAGGTAATTTTGACTTAGTTAATCTGAAGTAATTTTTGTAAAATATTTGCTGAGATTTACGCGATCAACTAAACTATGTCTAACCAGTCGGTTCTAATGGGGAGCAGCCGTTAGAGGAAAGGGGGAAAGTTCGGTGCAAGTCCGGCGCTGTCCCGCAACTGTAATGAGAGTCATGTCGCTTTCTGAGTCAGGATGCCCGCCGATGTGTTAATTTACATAGTCTCATCTGCGAGGTTCAGTGTGAAGACCAGAAATCGGAAATTGGTCAGCTTGGGATTGATGGCTGGCTTGAGTTGTTATATTGTCCTGGGTTCGGCAACGCCAGCCGCAGCTATGCACATTTCGGAAGGTTTTTTGCCGATGCAATGGGCTGCATTTTGGTGGATGGTGGCGTTGCCTTTTTTTGCAGTAGGTTTGCGATCGATTACTCGTATTACAAAAGAACATCCGGAACTTAAACTATTGCTTGCTTTGGCGGGTGCGTTTACTTTTGTGCTTTCTGCTTTAAAAATTCCCTCGGTAACGGGCAGTTGTTCTCACCCGACGGGTACGGGTTTGGGTGCAATTTTGTTCGGCCCTTCGGTGATGGCGGTACTGGGGGCTTTAGTCCTGTTGTTTCAAACGTTACTGTTAGCGCATGGTGGCTTGACAACGCTGGGAGCGAATATGTTTTCGATGGCGATTGTCGGGCCTTTCGCTGCCTATTTTATCTATCAATTGCTGTTGCGAACTGGTAGCCAGCGGGCGGCAATTTTTTGTGCGGCGGCTTTGGCAGATTTGCTGACTTATGTAACGACTTCGATTCAATTAGCATTAGCTTTTCCGGCAGCAATTGGCGGTTTTATGGCTTCGTTTCTCAAGTTTGCTGGCATCTTTGCTATCACTCAAGTACCCCTGGCTATTACTGAGGGATTACTGACTCTATTGGTTTGGAATTGGCTGCATTCTTACGGGAAGCCGGAGTTGGAAACTTTGAAATTATTGAGACAGGAGTCATAAGCCGTGAGTCAAAAAACTACAAAAAATCACCAATCTACTTCGCGACAAAATTGGCTGTTGGCTGGCGCTGTGATTGTTCTGGCAGCGTTTCCTCTCGTTTTTGTGCGGGGTGAATACGGCGGTGCCGATGACCAGGCTAAGAAAGCAATTACCGAAATTCAACCGGGTTATAAACCTTGGTTTAATCATTTGTTTGAGCCGGCTAGCAGCGAAATTTCCAGTCTATTGTTTGCGTCTCAAGCGGCGATGGGGGCTGGCGTAGTTGGGTACGTCATTGGGTTGTATAAAGGCCGATCGCAATCTCGGCAGCAGTCTGATAATAAATCGTCGGAATGAACCATCAGATTGATAGTCTGGCTTATACCAATCGCTTGCGGGGGTTGCCGCCAATCCACAAGTTATCCTTTGCGATCGCCCTTTTAATTCTGTCTCTAGTTTCTGGGGCGATCGTCCAATTGTCGATCGGCCTGTGGTTGGCCGTCTGGATCGTCGTCTATGCGGGTATTCCGGGGAAAATGTATTTGCGGTTGCTGTCGCTACCGTTGATGTTTTTGCTGACAAGTTTGCCTGCTTTGGCGCTGGGTGCGGTTGAGTTAAGTCAAATCCAGGAAATTCAGTGGGATATTTGGCAAGGTTGGGGGATTAGCATCGGCACTTTTTATCTGTATGTGAGCCGCACTGGAATATACCAAGTGAGCTTGCTGTTTGCCCGCGCCTTCGCCTCGACAAGCTGTATGTATTTCATTCTCTTGACGGTTCCATTTACCGAAATCTTGCAAATTCTCAGACAATTACGCTGTCCAGAGTTAGTCACAGAACTGCTATTACTAATGTATCGGTTTATTTTTAGCTTATTGGCGATCGCCGATGAACTTTGGATAGCCCAAAACTCGCGCTGTGGCTATCGCACTTGGAAGCGGGGAATGCAGAGTTTAAGCATTTTAATCGGGCAATTGCTTCAGCGAACTTTGGAAAACTACCGTCAAGTTTCGTTGAGTTTAGCGTCGCGCGGCTTTAATGGAGAACTGCGCGTTTGGAATTCTTACCCTTATAAACCTTCGCCAAGATATACATTGGAAGCGGTGTTTGGATGTACGTTTTTAACTTTGTTAAGTGCGGTATTTCAAAGTTGAAAAGAAATTAGGAGACGGCAGTGCCCATAGGTGTCAACTTAAGCTGTCAGCCGGCCAAGTCCGTTAGTCATCCCGTGAGTCCGCCAGGGGTTGAAACCCCTGTCTAATAGCTAAAGTCCTCGCTATGAGGACTCAAGAACTCATCAGTCCTCTTCAGAGGACTTTAGCTTTGAGGCAGGGAATTCATTCCCTGCCGGACTACCGGACGGAAAATATGACTTTTATGAACATAATTAATGAATTTAATGAATTGACTCCACAAGATAAGTGTTGAATAATTGTAGTCAACACTTATCTTGTGGAAATCCTATGATAAATAAACGAATCCTCAAGAAACTATTTTTTTTGTTAATGGCTTCATTAAGCCTATTGTTAGTAACAGTAACTCATTCATCCGCCCAACAACTACCGTTCTACTGGGAGAATATTAACGTTCTAATCGACGTTCAGACTAACGGAGATATGTTAGTTACAGAAACCCAAAAATATGTGTTCACAGCCGACTACAACACAGAACGATATCGCTATATTCCTCTAGGTAAGGTAGATGAAATTAAAGATGTCATCGTTCAAGAAAATAATCAAATAATTCCGAGTAGCACGGGAATTGAAAACAATGAACTTTGGATTCGTTGGCAACATGAATTAAAACCGCCAGACTCACATACTTTTGTCATCAAATATCGCGTGGTAGGTGGATTGCAGCTAGATGGTGAGAAGACTCTAGTTTATTGGAAAGCCATTGCGGCAGGTCGCAAAGCGCCGATTAATACGGGAAAAGTTAGGGTGCAATTACCAGATGCTTTGTCAGGGAAAGTTGTATCGTTTACGAATTTTGGTGCAGCAGCAGTTCCGCGTCAAGTAGATCCTAAAACATTTGAATTTGTTGCAAGTCAGCCTATTCCACCGGAACAAGAATTAGAAGTGCAGATTGCATTTCCCCAGGCGATTTTGAATATACCTCAACCTGGTTGGCAACAAACTGGCAACCAATCTCAATTTTTTTATATGACTTGGTACCTGTTTTTCCCCATTATAGCAATTGCCATATTCATTGCACAACGACGCTGCCCTGAGTGCAAAACATTCAAGCTCCAACGGACTCATCAAGTTTTGATTCCTGCAACTACTAGCAGTTTAGGAAAGCGGCAAGTTACCCACCACTGTCGAAACTGCTCTTACCATCGCGAGTACGAAGAAGTAATTTCAGTCATTAGCACTAGCAGCGATAGTGGTGGTGGTGGCGGTGGTGGCGGTGGTGGTGGCGGTGGCGGTGGTGGCGGTGGCGGTGGTGGTGGTGGTTAATATCAACGGGAGTTACGCATCACAATCAAAGAAACCGGGTTTTTACAGAATCTGCGGGTTGTAACCAAGTATTCTCGCAAAAAACCCGGTTTCTGAGCACCCGCGCGTCCAGAAATATTGTTGATAATTCTCGTATTCTCGTTAGTTTAGCGGGTCGGATTTGAATAATGGCGATCGCACTTTTTTACAGATTGTACGATCGCTTTTAAATATTGGATGGAAATTTTAGTCACTCATTTTGAGATAAAACGATCGCACTTCATGCACAATCCTCTTTCAAATATGACTTTTATGAATATAATTAATGACTTTAATGAATTGACTTCAAAAGAAACCTGTTGAATAATTGTAGTCAACACTTATCTTGTGGAAATCCTATGATAAATAAACGCACCCTCAAAAAAATAGTTTTTTTATTACTAGCATCATTAAGCCTATTCTTAGTCACAGTAACTCATGCAGCGGCCCAACCGCTACCGTTTTACTGGGATAACATCAACGTCATCATCGACGTTCAGACAAACGGAGATATGTTAGTTACCGAAACCCAAAAATATGTATTTACAGCAGCCTACAACAATGAACGCTACCGCTATATTCCTTTAGATAAGGTCGATGCAATTAAAGATGTCACCGTCGCCGAAAATAATCAAATAATTGCCAGTAGCACAGGAACCGAAAACAATGAACTTTGGATTCGCTGGCAACATGAACTCAAACCGCCAGACACACATACTTTTGTCATCAAATATCGCGTGGTAGGTGGATTGCAGCTAGATGGTGAGAATACTCTAGTTTATTGGAAAGCCATTGCAGCGGGTCGCAAAGCTCCGATTACTACGGGAAAAGTTACGGTGCAATTACCAGAAGCTTTGTCAGGGAAAGTTCTCTCGTTTACGAATTTTGGTACAGCCGCAGTCCCGCGTCAAGTAGATCCGAAAACCTTTGAATTTGTGGCAAGTCAGGCTATTCAACCGGAACAAGAATTAGAAGTGCAGATTGCATTTCCGCAGGCTATTTTGAATGTACCTCAAGCTGGTTGGCAACAAAGTGGTAAGCAATCTCAATCTACTTCGGGACAAAGCTCTTTGACAAAACCCAGGCTTCCTTCTCCAGTGCTTTGGATATTTGGAATAATCATTACTATATTCATGATTAATGGCGGTGGCGGTGGCAGTGGCGGTAGTATCGGTGGTGGTAGTTGGGGTGGTGGTGGTGGTTGGGGTGGTGATGGCGGTGATGGCGGTGGTGGTGGTGATGGCGGTGGTGGTGGTGATGGCGGTGGTGGTGGTGATGGCGGTTAATATCAACGGCCCTGGACGCATCACAAGCAAAGAAACCGGGTTTTTACAGAATATGTGGGCTGTAGCGCGTCTTCTGGGCAAAAAACCTGGTTTCTGAGCACCCGCGCGTCCAGGAATATTGTTGATAATTCCCGTATTCTCGTTAGTTTAGCGGGCCGGATTTGAATAAGGGCGATCGCACTTCCTGCAACAGCTATTACAAATATGACTTTTATGAACTTAATTAATGAATTATATGAATTGACGTGAACAGTAATTGAATGAATAATGACAGTATCAAAATAAAGAGAAAAAATCATGTATCAAGATACTAACAAAAAAAACAGCCCGCCGCCCATTGTTTTTATTATTGCCATCGGCTTAATTGGGTTGGGCGCATACAAGTTTATTCCCGGTTTATTGAAAGCTAAAACTTCAAATACACCTACATCTACCTCTACAGCGGCAACGATCGCACCCGGAGCGATCGCCAATCGTATCAGTTTAGGAAATCAGATATTGGTGACATCCCAAACAACACCTGACAAACAAGCAGGAGTTCAAGCTTTTGCTGAGGGAAATTACCAAGCTGCCGCCCAATATTTTCAGAAATCGCTGCAACAAAATCGCAACGACCCGGAAACCATTATCTATTTGAATAATGCCACAACCAGCAATGCTTCTCCCTTGAAAATTGCTGTCAGCGTCCCCATTGGTAGCAACCCCAATGTCGCCCAAGAAATCCTTCGAGGTGTAGCCCAAGCTCAGGATGAAATCAATAATAGCGGTGGCATCAACGGCGCAAAACTGCAAGTAGAAATTGTCAACGATGACAATAGTCCAGAAGTGGTCAGAGAAGTTGCAAGGACATTGACAAAAGATTCGAGTATACTGGCAGTAATTGGACACAATGCTAGCAACGCATCTCTCGAAGCTGCTCCGATATATCAGCAAGAAAAACTGGTAATGGTGACACCGACGAGCTTTGCCAATAATCTATCAGGATTTGGCAGCTACATCTTTCGCACAGTACCCAATATTAGCTTAATGGCTGATCCATTAGCAGAATATGCAGTTAAAACAGCCGGCAAAACTAATATTGCCATTTGTTATGACTCCCAAGCACCGGATAACATATCATTTAAAGATGAATTTGTGGCAGATCTTACTGCTGCTGGAGGCAAATTAGTTCCTACTGTTTGCGACTTTTCGTTACCCTCTTTTAATCCCGAAAGTGCGATCGCCGATGCTGTCAGCAAAGGTGCACAAGGATTGATGGTAGCGCCCCACATCGATCGCATTGACCGTGCGATTTCTCTGGCTCGCAGCAATCGAGGCAAATTGCCACTCTACGGCAGCACTACCCTCTACACCTTTCAAACTTTAAAAGACGGACAAAAAGACGTTGACGGGCTTGTTTTGCCCGTTCCCTGGCATCCTGACACTAATCCCGGTAGCCGTTTCCCAGAAAATGCCCGCCAGCGTTGGGGAGGCATTGTGAATTGGCGAACAGCAACGAGTTTTGACGCGACTCAAGCTGTCATCGCTGGCTTGCGGCAAAGCAATACGCGGGAAGGATTACAACAAGCACTCAGAAATGCGAGTTTTTCGACAGCAGGATCAAGCGAGGATGTGAAGTTTTTGCCCACGGGCGATCGGGCTGGTAAGCCGATTTTAGTGCAAGTTAAACAAGGAGGAAGCACTGGCTATAACTTTGTCCCGCTGCGGTAAGTTTGTTAAGTGCGATCGCGCGGGCGGGCTCTTCGGCCCAACCCCTACTCCCCACAAGAAAATTCAATCTTTGTGGAACAGGCATCTTGCCTGTTCTTGATGCCAAACTCACGCCCTACAAAAAAATTCCCTCTTTGTGGAACAGGCATCTTGCCTGTTTCTTAGCATGATTAAATGGGAGCATCTCACCTTTGCAGCCCTCCGCTAGAAATTGGAGTTTTGAGGCAGGAGGCAGGAGGCAGGAGGCAGAAGGAAAGAGGAAGAAGGAAAGAGGAAGAAGGAAGGAGCCCGAAGAAGGAAGGAGCCAGAAGAAGTATTTTTACAAATATGAGATGCTCCCGATTAAATTCTCCTTTTCTGTTGAATTAGCCACATTTTTAAGATAAAATGAAATGAGTAGATTAAAGGAGAGCGTTGTGTATGATCGCGCAAGTTGAAACCAAAACCTACACCGCTGAGGAATATCTAGAATTGGAAATCAATTCTCCGGATCGGCATGAATTTATCAATGGGGAGATTGTTCTGATGGCTGGCGGCACACCTGATCACAATGAAATTACGAGCATCTTAAATGCTATTTTGAGGGTGAGTCTTAAGGGTAAACCTTACAGTATTTTTGCATCGGATCAGCGGGTTTGGGTTCCACACCTTAATAATTATACTTACCCGGATGTGATGGTGGTAGCGCGCCCGATCGAGCTGCAATCTGGACGGACGGATACAATTACCAATCCGCTGCTAATTGCTGAGGTGCTATCTAAAGGTACTAAAGCTTATGACCGCGATGAAAAGTTTGCTGCCTATCGCAGTATTCCTAGTTTTCAGGAGTATTTATTAATCGACCAATATCGGCTACAGGTGGAGCAATATTCTAAAACTGAAGCGAATAAGTGGATTTTTTCGGAATATAGCTGTATGGGCGATCGGCTCAGTTTAAAATCTGTTGCTGTGGAAATTTCGCTGGCTGATTTGTATGAAAATATTGAGTTTGGTGAATAGGCAAATAATCTACGACCAGAATTACTGGTGTGTTGCGCCTACAGCAAGATGTGATAGCGTAGTAACGTACAACACTCGCGACTTTGTTGGCATTGAGCGGTTTGGGATAAGAGCGATCGCGCCTGCTGAGTTTTTAAGAGCTATTGGAGCCTTAGAGCTTAGGTTAAGCCTGGAAATGCTAGAATTATTCACAAGAGTCGCCATAACAGAGGAGCTAAAAAATGTCACTTGCACCAGTTGAAGAAAAAATGTGGGAGAAATCTCTATCAAAAACTTGGACTAAAACATCTGATGTTGAGATTAACGAGAAGTACGAATCAGGAGAGAAAAGAATACTTACGGAAATCAACCGTGAAAAGCTTCCGAGCTTTGTTGAAGCATTATTAAGAAATCCTAAATACATGAATTTACGCCCACTTTATCAGAGAAGGGGACGTTGGGATATTAAGAAGCAGTCACGACTAATTGAGTCGTTTCTGATTAACATTCCCGTTCCGCCTATTATTCTTTATGAAATTGATTACAACTCTTATGAGGTGATGGATGGTCAACAGAGAATCACCGCTATTCGGGATTTTTATACAAATAAATTTTCCCTGACTGAACTGGAACTTTGGCCGGAACTCAATCTACTTAAATATGAACAGCTTCCTCTTAGGATTAGGGCTGGTCTCGACCGTCGCTCTATATCATCTGTAGTAATTATTAAAGAATCAACATCCGATCGAGAAGAAGCTCTATTTTTCAAACAAAAAACCTTCGAGCGTCTTAATACTGGGGGAGTAAATTTAAGTCAGCAAGAAGTGAGAAACTGCTTATATTATGGAAAATTTAATTTGGTATTAATAGAATTAGCGCGTCATCCCATATTTGCTAAAGCTTGGGGAATCCCGATCGAAGATAACAGCCCAGCATTATCAACAAATACTCTTTATAAAAAGATGGAAGATGCAGAGTTAGTTCTCCGTTTTTTCGCTTTGCGAAACGTAGAGCATTTCCGTAATGGTATGGAAGGATTTCTCGATTTTTACATGATGAAAAGCTTGGGCTTCTCCGAGCAAGATATCGAATTTTTAAAGGAAGTTTTTTTACAAACACTCAATCTTGCTCATCAAATCTATGAAGAAAGTTTGTTCAAACCCTTTGAGCCAAAGTCAGGGAATTGGAAGAAGAATTCTCATAAAGCTTACTATGATGCCGTTATGGTTGGATTTAGCAGGCATTTGGATGAAGCCGAAATATTGATTGCTCGAAAATTAAGAGTAATTGAAGAAACAAAGAAGCTCTTTGATAAGCAGGAATCGCGTCTTTTAACAGGTGAGGGTAGAACTAAGGCTGACATTCAGAAACGCATTAAGATATTTGACGAAATGCTCTCGCAAATTATCGGAGAGTAACTTGCGATGTTTGATGAGCTTCTCAAGAAAGTAAGTGTGAATATTTCCAGTGTACATAAAATTATCCAGACTAACGACAGGCTTAGAGGGATTGTATTTAGAGAGGACACCGCAACACAACAGGAATCGGAAGAAAATACGCAACTTACTCAACTAAGAGAAGATATTCCTAGTGAACGGGAGTGGCGAGTCTACGATCACTGTGCGGCGGTAACACGATTGTACGCAATTTATGAGGGATTTGTTGAGGAATTAATTACAAATTGGGTACAAGTTCTGCCAGAAATGTTTCCGTTATATTCAGATTTGAAAGACGAAATTAGAGATACGCATCAGATAGGTGTAGGAAAATTACTACTTGAACTAAAGAAAAAAAAGAATAGGTTTCAACACCTTTCTGTAGAGAAGGTTGTTCGAGGTTTATTGCGTGGAGTCACTGATGAAGAAAAATACGAATTAGTTTCAGATGCCTTTCTATTGCACGAGGGGAATTTACGAAAAAAAGCAATAGAGCAATTGTTTTCCGGTGCGGGAATTCCCAATACTTGGGCATGGGTGGATAATCATAGAGCTATCAAGTATTTCGTGGAAAATGTTCGAGCCAGAGAAAACACAGCAGAAGGAGAACTTGAACAACTGGTTGATTATAGAAACGAGGCTGCTCATAGAGCCATTATAGATGAGATTTTGGGAGAGGCAGAACTACTCGATTTGTGTAACTTTGTTGAAGCTTTGTGCAAATCATTGGCTGAGTTAGTGACTTCTAAGATTATTGAGCGGCAGATTTTAATAGGAAAAGCTAAAGAAATTGGAAACATTAGACAGTGGCTAGATAATATTAGGGTTGCCAGAGCAAGAGTTAAGGAGATACATCTGTCTATTGGTACCAAATTGTTTTTGCGTAAAGAGACTTCATCATACTGCTGCTTGGCTACAATTGAGAGTATTAAAATTGACGAAATTACTAAAAATGAGGTAGAGATAACAGAGGAAAGAGATGTGCATCTGCAACTTGATATATTTGATGCTAAAAAAGGGTTAAGCCTTTATATAATTGAATAAAAAAGCGATCGCCTAAATCTTCCTATTTTCGATAATTCTAATAGACATAGAAGTAAAAAGTCAATCAAGGCCAGTCAAGATGCCTATCCCACAAAAATTGTTACAGATATCTCATGAGTTTTTTGTCAAATATCCCAAATAGTGGTAATATTCCCGTATATCGATCGGCTCTGATGGAGAACAGCCATCAGACGCAAGGGGGAAAGTTCGGTGCGAATCCGGCGCTGTCCCGCAACTGTAATGAGATGATTGCATCTCTGAGTCAGGATGCCCGCCGATTTGTTTACAATCATGTTTTTCATCTGCGAGGTATGGATGATGGTGAGTTTATTATTTTTAAAATTATTGGATTGGGGTTCTTTAACCGCAGATATCAGCAGATAAACACAGATGAAAGCTGATGTAATTTGCTCTGGGTTCTGAAGCGTATATTATTTTAATGGAAAACAAATGCGAATTGAAGATAGTGTTTGGCAGGGTAGTTTTGGCTACTGGCAAAACTTGTTTATTCACCAGAATATTTTGCAGATCGGACATACTGCTTGGAATGGCTTTTTGCATCAAGGACGAGGCTTGGTTGCGTGCAAAATCAATACTCCCATTAACGGTTCTGTGAATTGGAGCGTAGATACTATCAAGTACGATCTGCAATTTATTTCCGACTTGGAGGCAACCGTTTATTTGCAACAACTAGAAATAGAGGAGAACACTGTTTCAAATCTGCTCTCTATCATTGATAGCTACGAACCCAAGACAGCAATTATATTTTTGTCGATCGCCAACGGTCAGATTGATATCAATTTGTTGCAAAACTTGGCAATTTCTCCTGTTGAGTGCTATGAACAAGTATGCAAGCGCTGGGAAGAATTTCAACTCTGCCCGAAATCCTAAAACTTACTAAATTTTCCGAATGCCGCAGCCAAAATCAATCGAAATTTCCAAGGTAACTCGCTACCAAAATGCAGCGCTTAATTACTATTTGGGCCTGACAGATTCGCCCTACCTTCACTATGGCTATTGGGAAACTCTACCTGTGCCCGCTGACGAACTAACGATCGCACGATTGCGCCTCGCTCAGCAAGCTTATACTGTAAAACTGTTAGATGCGATCCCCAAAGGCACTCATACGATACTCGATGTGGGTTGCGGGATTGGCGGAAATGCGGCTTATTTGCTCGATCGAGGTTTTGCAGTCGAAGGGCTCGCACCCGATCCGTTCCAACAACAGCGCTTTCTTAAGTGTACGGGCGATCGGGCAATCTTCCACCTCACGAGGTTTGAAGACTTCAAAGCAACCCATTTCTACGATCTTATTCTCTTTAGCGAAAGTAGCCAGTATATGTCGGCTGTTGATATTGCTAACGGTGCCGCTAAAATCCTCAATCAGGGCGGCTACGTTTTGCTGGCTGATATGCTGCGATCTGATGCTAATTATAAAGAGGGAATGTTCTCTAATTGCCATGTTGTTACGGAACTTCATGCAGCCTTAAAGCAGGCTGGATTCACTTTAGTAAAAACTGAGGATATTTCCGCCCATATTTTGCCAACAATCGATTTGTATGTCGATACTTTCCGCCGATATGGACTAAATACAATGATCTATGTTGCAGATTTGATTGCGATCACAGTTCCCCCCGTCCACAAATTCCTGCGCTGGATATTTCGTCGCTGGTTCAAGAAGCTGGTAGTTGAAGGATTGGAGGCAAGTCAACTTTTTGAGCAACATCTCTGTTATGAAATGCAACTTTGGCAGCTACTAGAACCAGATAAACGCTGATACAAACTAACCCTCATAAGTTTGTAGTGAGGATGAAGAGTCCTTTCTTAATCAGGACTAAAGTCCTTACTACGAACCAATTTTATTATGGTAATCCACCGACTACGCTCTAAAAAATAATAAATAATATCAAATCCGGTAGCATCGGAATTAATGTTACCCACAGTCAGGACACGGCAGTGCCATGTCCCTACAATTAATCCCGGTAGGGAAACGGCACTCCCGTGTCCGACATATCATAAAAAGTGCAACCGGAATTGATATAACCAATAACAAATAACCAATAACCAATAACCAATGCCCAATGCCCAATGCCCAATGCCCAATGCCCAATGCCCAATTCTAGAATTCGATCGCACTTCCTACTCCTATCCCTGCGGTTCGCGAGTGGCAATTCAGGGTTTAAATCTCAAAGTCCCCGCTGGGAAACGCTGCGGGCTGATCGGTCAAAATGGCTGTGGCAAAACTACCTTTTTTCTGTTAGCAAATGGCTTATATCAACCGCAACAGGGAATCATTAGCTGGCAAGGTGAGCCCTTTCGCTACGATCGCAAATCGTTGATGCAACTGCGCCAACAAATCGGACTCGTCTTTCAAAATCCCGAACATCAATTAGTAGCTTCGACGGTAGAAGAAGATATTTCCTATGGATTGTACAATTTAGGCTTGAGAGAATCCGAAATTGCTCAACAGGTGCAGCAGGCGATCGAGCAATTCGATCTAAGCGAACTCGCCCGCGAACCAATTCACAATCTCAGTTTGGGCCAGAAAAAGCGGGTTTCCATCGCCGATATCATGGTTCTCAAGCCCAAACTGCTGCTGTTAGATGAACCTACCGCCTATCTCGATCCGCGTCACACCCGACAACTGATCGGTTTACTTCAACAAATTCACAGCGCCGGAACCACTATTCTTTTAGCAAGTCACGACCTCGATTTCATCTACCGCTGGGCT
The DNA here is from genome assembly GCF_036700475.1 of Microcoleus sp. T2B6. Taxonomy (NCBI): domain Bacteria; kingdom Bacillati; phylum Cyanobacteriota; class Cyanophyceae; order Oscillatoriales; family Microcoleaceae; genus Microcoleus; species Microcoleus sp. T2B6. The sequence continues at coordinate 64,739 of NZ_JAUBOZ010000041.1, forward strand.
GATTGGGTGTTTGTAATGGATCGGGGGAAACTAATTTTAGAAGGAGCACCGGAAAGCGTTTTTGCTCAGCGGGATGTGTTGGAACAATTGCACCTTGGGGTACCGCTGGCGATCGAGCTTATGGAGCAAATAAGGGCGATGTTTCCCACAGACGATCGCTCAAAAATCCCCGCTTTCGAGCAATGGCAACAACAAATTTTACAAGCACGTCGGCTGCTTTAACGGAACTTAGACAATTGATAATTGGCATTGCTGATTCACGGTATGAATTACCTTTGAATGGAAGTTACAAAACTCACCATACTTGCTTTATAGCAATTGCGAAATCTTGAATTCATACCTGTATCCAGCAACGCCGCCGGCGGGGGGAAGTTCAGATTACACATTACCAATCATCAAAAATTGATTGAGGAAAAAGGCGATCGCCCCACTGCCGATCGGCACAGTGAGATTGTCAATTCCCAGCTTGGAAACCGACTCCAAAGTAGCAGCAACTAAAGCGACAACAGCAGACACAGCCCAAGTTTGCCAAATATTGCCTTGAACCGCCAGCAAAATCAAACTGCTAACAGCAAAACTCACCAAATACATAGTTGCAGAACCTTCCCAACTCTTCTGAATTCCCCCAACTCGATAAATATGTTTGCCGTATTTCTGGCCGATGACAGCAGCCAATCCGTCGCCCCAAGTCATGACTAAAATGCCCAAAGCAGCGTATTCCTGATGTTGCAGCGGCCAAAACCAAGCTACGAGAACGCTGATACTAACAGCATAGAAAAAAGTCCCCAAACTCTTGCGGTTGATACTGTTAAGACTGGGCAAAATCGGAACTTGGTAAGAAATTAGGGCGATCGCGCCTGCTAAAACCCCCGCCGAAATCCCCACCCAACCGGGTATTTCCAGCCACCAAGCCAGCAAAATCACATTTCCACTACCCATGTGAACCACCTTCCGCGATACTTCAGGATCGACAGAAGTAAAGCGATTTAACCCTTCAGCTACCAGTAAAATCAAGCCCAGCCAGACTCCCACGAGGGAAATTTGCAGCCACACAGTCGGAACTTCAGAAAATATAGACACGATATTTAGGGAAAACTTAGATCGGGCACTGTTTACTACTTTAGTGGAAAGCGCGATCGATGTTAGAACCCCGCAGCCTTAAAGTGCTGCGGGGAGCTGGCTGTTATGTTTTTTGAGGTTGGTCTACTTAAAACCTGTGCTATGCTATAAGCAAGTCTAGGGAAAAAGCTATGACTATTTTAGTAGAAGAACTTTTGAATACCTTTGAGCGATTAACAGACTCAGAGCGGTTAGATTTGGTATTGGAAATTTTGAAACGGACTGTTTATTTAGACTTCCCGCCCCTATCTGATGACGATTTAGTTCTAAATGCTGAGGGACTTTTTCTAGAGCTAGATGAGGAAGAATCCGTATATGAATAGTCCAGAGCGTGGTGAAATCTGGTTAGTCGATCTAGGTTATACTGCGAAAGTCAGACCATGTTTGGTCGTGAGTATTCCTGCTCTAAATCAAGACCGGGCATTAGCGACTCTAGGAATGAGAATTAAATAACTTCCACAAGATTGTGGGATGGGCGTCCCGCCCGTCCAAAAAGGACGGGC
>NZ_JAUBOZ010000042.1:0-44204 GCF_036700475.1 Microcoleus sp. T2B6
AATGACTAATGACTAATGACTAATGACTAATGACTAATGACTAATGACTAATGACTAATGACTAATGACTAATGACTGCTGTCGAAGCGGAATCTCGATCGCAAACTCAGTACCTTTCCCCAATTCCGAATTGCATTTTAAAACGCCGCCGTGTTTCTCTACCACAATTTGGTAACTAATTGACAGTCCCAATCCAGTACCTTTACCCACTGCCTTAGTTGTGAAAAAAGGGTCAAATATGCGTTTGCTCATAGATTCCGAAATCCCCGTACCGTTATCAGAAATCCGAATCACCGCGCTAGGAATATTACCATTAAGTTGACCGACAGCAGTAGAGATTTTAATTTGAGGAGCTACAGATGAACCAGCGAGCAACTTGTGCGATTCCAAAGCATCGATCGCATTCCCGATTACATTCATAAACACCTGATTCAACTGTCCAGCATAACACTCAACTCGCGGCAAAATGCCGTATTCTTTCACTAGCACAATGTTTGCACCGTCCGCATTAGATTTCAGCCTGTGCTGTAAAATTAACAGCGTGCTGTCAATGCCCTCGTGAATATCAACCGCCTTCATTTGACTTTCGTCAAGACGAGAGAAATTCCTTAAAGACAGAACTATTTGACGGATGCGATCTGCTCCCACCTTCATTGACGATAGCAATTTTGGCAAATCTTCTAGCAGAAATTCCAAGTCAATATCTTCACTCAATTTTTCTATTTCAGGACTATAATCGGGATATTGCTGCTGGTAAAGTTCCAGCAAACTCAGTAAGCTAGCAGTATATTCACTAGCGTGATTGAGATTGCCGTAAATAAAATTAACCGGATTGTTAATTTCGTGAGCAATCCCGGCTACCAGTTGCCCCAAACCAGACATTTTTTCAGTTTGAATCAATTGAGCTTGAGTGTGTTGCAAATCTTTTAAACTTTGAGCGATTTGTTCTGCTTGGCGTCTGGTTTGAGCCAGCAAATCGGCTTGTTGGATAGCAACGCCTAATTGATTGGCAATCTGAGCTAAAAAGTTGACTTCTGAACTTTCCCAACAGCGGGGCCCAGAATGTTGATACGCTGTCAGCAAACCCCAAAGTTCTTGTCCTACAAAAATCGGCGCGATCGCATAAGCCTTCACCTGAAATTGCTCTAAAATACCAAGGTCACACTCCGAGTGGCAAACTTGATAGATATCGTCAACGGCTAGAGTTTCATTATTGGCATATCTGCCGCCTCGGTTTGACTGCAAATAAGTATCTTGCCAAACCGTATTGATACCTTCGCCTACCAATTTTATCCAGCCATCTTTCACAAACTCTGCCACATAATGGCCGCTCCAATCAGGATTAAATTGATAGACAGCAATTCTATCAACTTGCATAAACTGACACACTTCTTGGGTGGCAGTCTGAAAAATCGCGTTGATATCGAGAGATTCTCGAATCTTAGCCACCACTTCAAACAGTATCCGCTGTTGCTCGGCTGCCCACTGCAAATCAACTGATTGCTGCCGCGTTTTAGCCAACAAATCTGCTTGTTCTAATCCTACACTCAACTGAATTCCCACTTGCGTAGCAAACTGAATTTCCGAAGTGTTCCAATGGCGCAAACCGCTGCACTGGTGCACGCACAGCAAACCCCAAAGTTGGCTGCCATTCATCAGTGGCATAATCACCTGAGCTCTAATTTGAAATTGAGCTAAAAGAGCAACATGGCAGTCTGAAAGTCCAGCATTTTCGACATCTTGTAGCACTTGAATCTGTCCCTGACTATATTTTTTAGCATAGTTTTCGCTAAAGAAATGATCGCGAACTTTTACATTCATTGCCGAAGAAAAACCAGGCAAAACATCTTCGGTAATAAATTCGCCTTCATTAAAGTTTAAACTAGGATCGAAGCGATAAATGCCAACTCTATCGGCCTTTAATATCCGCCGCACTTCGGTAGTTGTAGTACGAAAAATTGTATCTAAATCGAGAGATTGTCGAATCTTAGTAACTACCTCAAACAGTATTCGCTCCTGCTCTGCTACCCGCTGCAACTCAACTGCTTGCTGCTGAGTTTGAGCGAGCAAATCTGCTTGTTCTAGGGCGATACTGAGCTGAGCGGAAATTTGGGTAGCAAACTTAATTTCGGAAGATTCCCAGTTGCGGGGAGCCGAACATTGGTGTACGCACAGCAACCCCCAAAGGTCGTTGCCTTTCATAATCGGTGCAACTAAAGTAGCTTTGACCTGAAATTGCTCCAAGACTTGCTCAAAGCAATCTTCCAGTCCGGCTTGTCTGATGTCAGACATGGCGTGAACTCGCCCCTGAGAGTAGAGATTGGCGTAGTTTTCTCCAAAGCAGCGATCGTGCACTTTGACTGCCATTGCTGACCGAAAATCTGGCAAAACATCTTCGGCAACGAATTCGCCGTCCTTAAATTCTGATGCGGAATCGAAGCGGTAAACTGCCACTCTCTCTGCATTTAAAGCCCGCCGCACTTCCTGGGACATCGTGCTAAAAATCTTGTTTAAGTCGAGGGATTGCCGCATTTTTGCCACCACTTCAAACAGCACTCGTTGGTGTTGGGTCAACTGCTGTAGTTGAGCAGTGCGCTTTTGAACTTGATTTTCTAAATTTGTGTTAAGTTCCTCTATTTGTTGATCGAGTTGGTAGTGGTTAATAGCATTAGAAAAGTGGTTGCCCAAAATTTGGAGCAATTCAATTTCTTCAGCCTTCCATTCGCGAATTTGGGCAGCTTTTGACTCTTTCCACGCTTCAAAAGATATCCGAGATTGGGCGAGCCGCTCGTCCCTATCAAACTGTCTAGCCCAGAGAGTTTCGGTGTCAAATTCTTCTCGAAAAATGGTCAAGTAACCGAATATTTGCTGGCGGGTTCTGAGCGGTACGATTAAAATGCTGCGAATTTTGGTCGATCGAAATGCAGGTTGCAGGCTTCTCAAACTGCTAATTTGGTACAAGTCGGGAATTGCCCAAACCTGTTGAGCGCCGGATTTAAAATATTCGTGCCAGACGCTGTATTGCTCAACCTGGGGGTATTTGGCAGAAATTGGCATCTTCGGCCCTGAGCCGCAAGTGTAGACTGTGAGTTCGCGAGTGGAGTTATCCGAATAGGGAACTAGATTCGTAACCTTGCTGCTGTCGCAAACGAATGGCGTGGCGAAAATGCACAGCCTGCCGCCGGCGGCATCTAGTGCTGCTACCGATTCTGCCAAAGCTGTTTGGAGTTCAATCGCCGGCTGGGAGTTAAGGGCTGTGGCGACGCGGTTGACGGCAGCTTCCCGTTGAGCTTTCGCCCTTGCTTGGGCGAGGAGGGTTGACTGGGCTATGGCGACGCCGAGCTGATCTGCCACCGTCTGAACGCCTTGGAGTTCGTTTTCTGTCACACTCCGCGACTCGGAGTGGTGAGATACCAACAACCCCCAGAATTCTTCGCCGTGAAAAATTGGTACTACCAAGCAAGCCTTGACGCCCAGTGCAGTCAAGTATTCAGCGTGGCAGGGGTCAACCGCGCGAAAGCGCATTTCGTCGTCGGGCAGCAGTTTGCCGGAAACCGCCTCGCGGCGCGGACTTTGGCCTAGCAGCCCGGAATCTATATCGACGATCGATCGCACCTGTAGTTGCGCGAACATTTCGCGGGCGTGAGGGGGAATATCGTCTGCTGGAAAATGCAGCCCCAATAGGGATGGCAAGCGGTTGCCGTTAATTGATTCGGCAATCACTTCACCGCTACCGTCGCTATGAAATTTGTAGATTTTTACTCTGTCTGTTCCCAAGAAGGATTGAACTTCTGCTGCTGTTGCGCTCAGAATTTCGGGTAGTTCTAGAGAGTGGCGAATGCGGTTGGCGATGCGTTCGAGCAAATTTGCTCGATCAAACCTCACCTTGACATTTTCGATCTTTAATGAGTCCATTATTAATCTTTTGCTTTCCTAGCAATAATAGTAAGCGGCCCAAAAGTTTTGTGCCTGTTAAAAAATTCGGCAAGCACAGCCATTTAATAAAATATAAATATCCTGATGGCGATCGTCGATTAGTTTTGCACCGCTAGCGAGCTGCCTTCAAATTGCAACTTTTCATTGTGTGGGATTAAAACTTTTCTACTTTAAATATAAACTTTGTAGAGCCTGCCTTGCAAGTCTCATACCCTAAATGATTACATTTGTCAAGTTTCAAGACTTGCAGAGTCACTCACAGAAAGGTCGAGCGAGCGCAAAGCCCATTTTTCCAGATATTTGCTGAAAAAAAAGCTGCCGCCGCGCGAGCTGGAGCTTTTTTCGATGAGACAATCAAATCAGAAATAAATTCGATCGATTAGTCCAAATCAGGCATAGCCAGCACTGGTTCATTTTCGCGATTGAGCCCCTTCTCAAAGCCAGCGACAGTAGCGCGAGCGCGACCCGCGTGCCACAAGTGGCCGACCAAGAAGAAGAATCCCATTACAAAGTGGAAACAGGACAGCCAAGAACGAGGAGAAGTGAAGTTAAACGAGTTAACTTCAGTTGCGACTTTGCCTTGGCTTCAGGTGTCCATTTTAAGTCATCGGAAAATTCGGAATCGGGCATGGCGTATTGGGCGATCGACTGCAAGCCTTCTTTTGTCTGCTTTTGAGGGAAAGCCTGGATTTATTAAATTTACCATGAGTGCGATCGGGCCACACCTTCTCACTCTGCATCCAATTGCTTGCCTAAAATAGCCAACGCTTCTTGTAAAAGCTGACTCTGCTCTTGTCGAATTGCCTCCAACCTTATCATCCCCAAGGTCGTATCCAAGCAACTGATGAACTCTCCATCGTGTAACACTTTTAACCTTCGTTTAGCAACTCTCTCAACCGGGCGGATGGTGGGGTCGCGTCCAATCAGTAGCCTCAGACTCGTCAGGGCCTTCATACCTCAGCAATTTTTTGATTGAATTTTCACTATCCTTGGGCTTCAAATATAATGTGCATTCTCTACTAACCTCTTCTTCAGAAATCTGATTTTGATCGCACCATTTTCTAATAGCCATATCAGCCAACTCTTCTACTATGTCCGCCTCTACTAAAGCAACTTCAGTTTCAGGAGTACATTCAATTAAATCTAGAATATACTCAGGTGAAGGAGAGCGCAAGTTGTCTTTTTGTCCATCGTACAATAATATTTTATAGTCATCATTATGTTTCAAAAGAATATATATAAGAATATATTCACCTGAATAATTTAAAGCACTAACCAAATCACTTTCGAGACTTTCCGCATGATCGCGATGGAAATGTAGTTTACGAGTATGTTGATAATAACGAGAAACGTCTTTATCATCGGCATTCTCAAGAGTTAAAATTCCCTTTTTAACTTTAGTATCAGAAGCAAAATCTGGCATATTAATTAATTGGTTATCATCTGATGTTAAAACAGGCAAATCAGTTAATTTACGAGATTCTTCATGGCGTTGCATTAACTTATCCCAACGTTTACCTATATCTACAAATTCATCTTGTAACTCTTTGGTCTCTGTAAGAATTGGAATGAAAGTATATATTCTTACAGTCCGAAAATCATCCCAAAGTCTTAAAATTCTTCCGGCTCTTTGAATCGGCTCAATAGGAGTCCATGCTATGTCATAATTAACTACAACTGAGGCATCCTGCATATTAACGCCAATGCCATAATTATCAGTAGTGATAAATACATCATAAGTATCTTCACCATTTGGAGAAGTATTATTAGCAATGGGGGCAAACTTTTCAATTGCTTTTTCTACTTTATTTAAAGTTTTTGGTTGATATTTAGTATCTTTATTTTTTTCAATCGTGCTAAATATTCTTAAAAATGGCTTTAACAATTTAATTGTTTCTTCTAAATAAGAAGCAGTAGGATAACGTTCACAAAAAATAACTAATTTTTCTTGAGGACAGTGAAAATCTATAATCTTCAGCAAATTTTGGAGTTTTTTATCTTGTTGTGGTTTGGATTTATCTAGCTTACTAATAATTGGATTTAAAACTTCTTGACGTTCTTCTTTTGAAATCAAAAATTCAGACTTCTCCAAAATAAATGCTTTTTCTCCTCCAGGGGTATCGACAACACTTTCTAAACTTTCTTTTAATGCTAAAGGAGAACTTGCCCAGGCTTTCTTGATCTGAGTAACAATATTTTTTCGATATATAGCATTAGGTATGTTTAAATCAAAATAGCCTTGAGTGATTACTGAGCTTAACTCAGATTCCAAAATTACAGGAAAAGAAATAGTAAAAAGAAGAACATCAGGAAAATATTTTTTTTGTTCTCCCAAATTGATATAACGTCCTTTTTCATCTGATTGACCATAATATTTAGCAACGTGGGGAGTTGTTAATTGGTGAGCAACAGGTAATTGTGTGAATTGACTTGATTCTTCAATTTTCCAAGCACGAGCATTATCAAAAAAATCCGGAAATAAAACATCAGGTGGGGCAGTGTGAGGTAATAAAAGAAGTTGAACATTAATATTCTCAATATCTGTGGCGTAAGGTGAACCTGTTAATAATAAAACTTTAACTCTTTCGGGATTTCCAAATTCATTCACAACTTTATTGATTCTAGTGAATGCTTTTCTTTCTCTTCTTCTTTCACTTTTAGAATATTTATTTCCAAATTGATCTGGATAACGCTTTCTTAACTTATGACTCTCATCAAATATTAATAGATAACGTCCTTTCCCTGAGCAGATATCATCAATAAAATCCTCCCAATTATCCAGATCCATTGCCTTATTTGAATCTTCTTTATCTAAAGTTTCCAGAGTGAAAAAATCAGCAGATATACTAGCATCTCGCATTTCTTTACGCCAACTAGCCTTAACAGGCATTGGACAAATAATAATCACTTTATCAATAAAATCTTCTGATTTTAATTGAACGGCAATTAAAGTTCCCATCACAGTTTTACCTAGTCCTGTTGAAGCAACTAGCATTGAGCCACCATGTTCATAAATTTGGCTTAATGTTAAAGAAATCATATCTTGTTGATAAATGAGAGGCTTTTTACTATAAGTAGTTTTAACTGGTTTAATTTGCTCTAAAGTTAATAGTGTTTTTAGATAAATATCCCAAGGTGTAGCAAATTCTAACCATTTCTTCAAAATTTCTAGTAGGTCTTGGGTTAAATCGTGAGCGTTGTTAAAAAAGTTATCAAATTCTTGAATTAAGTCTATCAATTCAGATTTTTCAGTAATAATATTTCCGCCTTCGACTTGCTCGATGAGTCCTTTTCCCGTTAAATTTGAGGAGGTTTGAATAGCAGCTCTTTCATCAGAAATATAAAGCTTGTTATGGTGGTCTTTGGCCCTAGCATCAACAATTTCAAATTGATTAGACTCGATTTTTTTCACAAGGTCACGAACCGACTTTCTTCTATCTATGTCTAATCCTGTTCGTAAGTCTCGCATTATTTCTTGAATTAAAGCCATTCTTGCTCGTTGTTCACCAGGATCGTCTAAGCCAACTAAAAGATAGGTTTTTTTACCTGTAGTGTAACGACGGATTAAGTTCCATCCTTTAATTGTAAAAAATCCTGTAGCAATCCGAATTTTTTGTTTAGCTTTTTCTAGCTGCTCAGTAATATTTAGCAATGATTTACCTGCTTCAAACCAACTTAAGCGTTTTTTATTGTTTTGCACAATTACTCTACCCTAATAATATTCATTACCTCACCCGTCAGCCCATACAGACGCGGGTTTTCCCTCTCCCCGCTCAATTTTTTATATCCATATCCCCTTGGGAATTCAATGTTTCCATAATCCTCCCTATTTGTCAACCACACTTTCCCCAACATTCCCCTACAAAAAAAAGCTCCCGCCGTTAAGCAGGAGCCTTTTTCGATTAGACAATCAAATCAGAAATAAATTCGATCGATTAGTCTAAGTCTGGCATAGCCAGCACTGGTTCATTTTCGCGATCGATACCCTTCTCAAAGCCAGCGACAGCCGCGCGAGCGCGACCAGCGTGCCACAAGTGGCCGACCAAGAAGAAGAAACCCATCACAAAGTGGAAACAGGACAGCCAAGAACGAGGAGAAGTGAAGTTAAACGAGTTAACTTCAGTCGCCACACCGCCCACAGAGTTCAAAGAACCCAAAGGAGCGTGAGTCATGTACTCAGCCGCGCGGCGAGCTTGCCAAGGCTGAATGTCATTCTTGATTTTGTTCAAGTCCAAACCGTTAGTACCGCGTAAGGGTTCCAACCAAGGGCCTTGGAAATCCCAGAAACGCATCGTTTCACCGCCGAAAATGATTTCGCCAGTAGGAGAGCGCATCAGGTATTTACCCAGACCGGTGGGGCCTTGTGCAGAACCGACGTTAGCACCCAAGCGTTGGTCGCGGATCAGGAAGGTCAAAGCTTGCGCTTGAGAAGCTTCCGGGCCCGTCGGGCCGTAGAATTCGCTGGGGTAAGCAGTGTTGTTGAACCAGACAAAGCAGCAAGCGATGAATCCCATCAGGGACAAAGCGCCCAAGCTGTAAGACAGGTAAGCTTCGCCAGACCAGATTAAGGCGCGGCGAGCCCAGCCGAAAGGCTTGGTCAAAATGTGCCAAACACCGCCAGCGATACAAATCAGGCCAACCCAGATGTGACCGCCGATGATATCTTCCATGTTGTTGACGCTGACAATCCAGCCTTCGCCACCAAAAGGAGAGCGAGTCAAGTAGCCAAAAATCACAGCCGGATTCAGAGTGGGGTTCGTGATAATACGCACGTCGCCGCCGCCTGGAGCCCAAGTGTCATAGACACCGCCGAAGAACATGGCTTTAGCTACCAGCAGCAAAGCGCCGCATCCCAACAGAATCAGGTGGTAGCCGATGATGTTGGTCATCTGGTTCTTGTCTTTCCAGTCGTACCCGAAGAACGAAGAGTATTCTTCGAGAATTTCCGGGCCGCGAACGGCGTGATAAATGCCGCCCAAACCGAGAACAGCAGATGAAATTAAGTGAAGAACGCCGACTACGAAGAACGGGAAGATATCAGTGACTTCACCGCCGGGGCCTACGCCCCAACCCAAAGTAGCGACGTGGGGCATCAAAATTAAGCCCTGTTCGTACATGGGCTTTTCTGGGATAAAGTGAGCGACTTCAAACAAAGTCATTGCACCGGCCCAGAACACGATCAAACCAGAGTGAGCGACGTGTGCGCCCAGCAGTTTGCCGGAGAGATTGATTAAACGAGCGTTGCCAGACCACCAAGCGAACCCGGAGGATTCTTGGTCGCGACCGCTTGCGTAGGAATTAGAGAGCGTTACCACCCGGTAGAACCTCCAACGATTTTAGATTTTGGATTTTGGGTTTTTTTGTTCCCCAGTAGGACACGGGAGTACCGCACCTGCGCCGGGGAATTGGGATTTGGATTTCAGATTAATTTAAAAAAACTAAATTAATCTGAAATCCAAATCCTGATTTTTTTAAAGTGCGTTACCGCGAGGCAGAACTTCTTCAGGGAAGATGAAGTTTTCGTGAGGTTGGTCAGTCGGAGCCATCCAAGCACGAATGCCTTCGTTAAGCAGAATGTTCTTAGTGTAGAACGTTTCAAACTCAGGATCTTCAGCAGCGCGTAATTCTTGTGATACGAAGTCATAGGCGCGCAGGTTTAATGCTAAACCGACAATGCCAATGGAACTCATCCACAAGCCTGTGACAGGTACGAACAGCATGAAGAAGTGCAACCAGCGCTTGTTGGAGAAGGCAATTCCGAAGATTTGCGACCAAAAGCGGTTAGCTGTAACCATCGAGTAGGTTTCTTCAGATTGAGTTGGGTTGAAGGCGCGGAAGGTGTTTGAGCCTTCGCCGTCTTCAAACAAGGTGTTTTCTACGGTTGCACCGTGGATAGCGCACAACAGCGCGCCGCCCAAGATGCCTGCAACGCCCATCATGTGGAAGGGGTTGAGCGTCCAGTTGTGGAAGCCTTGCAGGAATAGCAAAAAGCGGAAAATTGCTGCGACGCCGAAACTGGGGGCGAAGAACCAGCCTGATTGACCCAAGGGGTAAAGCAGGAACACCGAAACAAACACGGCGATGGGGCCGGTGAATGCTAGGGCGTTGTAGGGACGGATGCCTACCAAACGGGCGATTTCAATCTGACGCAGGCAAAAGCCGATCAGTGCGAAGGCGCCGTGGAGGGCGACAAATGTCCACAGCCCACCGAGTTGGAACCAGCGGGTGAAGTCCCACTGTGCTTCGGGGCCCCACAGGAACAGCAGGGAGTGTCCGAGGCTGTTGGCTGGGGTGGAGACTGCTACGGTGAGGAAGTTGGCTCCTTCGAGGTAGGAGCTTGCCAAACCGTGGGTGTACCAGGATGTGACGAAGGTGGTGCCTGTTAACCAGCCACCGATGGCTAGGTAGGCGCAGGGGAATAGCAGGATGCCAGACCAGCCTACGAAGACGAAGCGATCGCGTTTGAGCCAGTCGTCGAGGACATCAAATATGCCTCTTTCGGTCTGGGCGCGTCCGACTGCGATTGTCATTGGGGTAAAATCCTTTTGCTTGTTAAAAGACCAAGGTTTCTAATTAAAGTTAACATAACTATATATTAGAAGTTCATAATTTTTCAACATAATTAGCAGGAGTTGATACACAATGCCGATCGGTCGATCGCGATCGCGCCAGCGAACCGTGACGCTCGGTGGGCTACTTGAATTAAAATTTGGCTTTAAGGCTGTTTAGTTTTATGACTGCACAAACAACGACCTCGACCGATCCTGTCCTGCGCTACCAGGTTGTGGGCTCCCGCCGCTTCAGCAATTTCTGGTGGGGGACGATTGTCAGCATTGGAGGGACTGGTTTCCTGCTGTCGGGCCTTTCCAGCTACTTGCACGTGAACCTGCTGCCTTTTGCTGACCCGACTCAGCTTGTTTTCATCCCCCAAGGCATTGCGATGAGTTTCTACGGTGTCTGCGGCGTGCTGTTGGCGCTATACCTGTGGCTGACTATTCTCTGGGATGTCGGTGGCGGTTACAACGAGTTCGATCGACAAACTGGTAACATTCGGATCTTTCGCTGGGGATTTCCCGGCAAAAACCGCAAAGTTGATTTTACTTGCAAGACATCGGACGTGCAATCTGTGCGGGTGGACATTAAAGAAGGTCTCAATCCCCGCCGCAGTATTTATCTTAAGCTCAAAGACCGCCGTCAGTTTCCTCTGACTAGAGTCGGACAGCCGATTGCTTTGTCTGAAGTGGAAAATCAAGCGGCCGAATTGGCTCGATTTTTGCAAGTTCCCTTAGAAGGACTTTAGGGATTTTCGATTTGCGATTTGAGATTTGAGATTGGTAATGTCTCGTAGGGTGCGCCGGGCCGCGCACCTTACCTACCTGGTAAGTGAAAAAGATCGATCTGCGAGTAAGCCCGTTACCAATTTTTGAATCTATCAATTAACCATACTTGCGAAAGTTTTTGATTGCAAACCGTAGAATAAGAGTTTCAAGGCTCCAAAGCAAGTTCGCTATCCAAGGAAAATCGCTGGTTTTAGACTACGAACTAAAAACAGTTCGGACTATTGAATTAAAATCTTTAGTTGCAAAGTCCGTAATTGACTCAAAGTGAAAATACAAATGCAAATGCAAATCAAAATTCAGCGGTGGTTGTTCTCACTTTTAATAATTGGCGCGTTGTTTGTCGGAGGATGCAGTAGTTCCCCTGTGGCAAACTCGACTCCGACACCGAATCCGGTGTCGGGTGAAAATATTTCTTTGTCTCCGTCTCCTTCTCCTGCTGCTGTAGCGGCGAGTTCGCAATTTAGCAATTTGCCACGATTGCAAGGAAAAGCAACGGTGGTGATGACGGTTAAAGGTGCTCCAATTACGATCGAACTCGACGGCACAAATGCGCCAATTACTGCGGGCAATTTTGTCGATTTGGTTCAGAAAGGAGTTTACGACGGGCTGGTATTTCACCGAGTCGTGCGGGAACCTCAGCCTTTTGTAGTTCAGGGCGGCGACCCCCAGGGTAAAGACCCTAAATTCCCTACGGCGCGGCTGGGAACTGGTGGTTTTATTGACCCGAAAACTACTGTAGAACGCAGGATTCCTCTGGAAATTAAAGCTAAAGGTGCTGCCAATCCGACTTACAGCGCGACCCTACAAGAAGCTGGGGTTAAGGAGAAACCCGTGTTGATGCACAGTCGCGGGGCTGTGGCTATGGCTCGATCGCAAAGTCCTGATTCGGCTTCTTCTCAGTTTTACTTTACTTTGACGGATGTGCCGTTTTTGGACGGTAGCTATGCGGTTTTTGGGTACGTGAAGCAAGGGATGGATGTTGTTGATAAGATTCAAGCGGGCGATCGCATTGATAAGGCTACTGTTACTCAGGGTTTGGAAAATTTTAAGCCTGTTCAGTAGTCAGTAGTCAGTAGTCAGTAGTCATATCAATTCCGGTTGCACAATGGAGATGATTGTTGACTGTTGACTGTTGACTGTTGACTGTTGAGTCGGAGTAGAAAAACTGACTGATTGTTGACGGTTGATGGTTGACTCGATTTTATGATTCCGATGCAACCGGAAACGATATCAGTCGTTGGTCGTTGGTTAGTAGTTAATAATTTGTTCCAATCATAAATAACTAATAACTAATAACTAATGACTAATGACTAATGACTAATGACTAAAAATTTGGGAATCTGAGGGCTGATGTGGATGTTGTTATTACGGGAATTGGCCTGGTTTCTGCTTTAGGCACTCTGGATTGTAGCTGGAAAAGATTGTTGTCTGGGGAATCAGGAATTCGGCAACATCAACCTTTTATAGAACTTGAACGGCGACCTTTGGCTTTAATTGGCACAAAACCGACCGATTTAATAACTTTAATTCGGCAGGTTTTAGCAGATGCTTTGCAAGATGCTAATTTGACTTTGCCTTTGCCTGATTGCGGGATTGTTATTGGCTCTAGCCGAGGTTTTCAGGCAAATTTGGAACTGTTGGCGAGGGAAGGAAGAGGGAAGAAGGAAGAAGGAAGAAGGAAGAAGGAAGAAGGAAGTTCGGCAACGGATTCTGTAACGGATGTAAAGGATAGAAGGAAGAAGGAAGAGGGAAGAAGGAAGAAGGAAGAAGGAAGAGGGGACAAGGAAGAGGAAAGAGAATTCTCAATGCCCAATGCCCAATGCCCAATGCCCAATGCCCAATGCCCAATGCCCAATTCTCAATTTGTGAATTTTTTGCCTCACATGGGGGCGATCGCGGCGGCGAGGGCAATTGGCTCGATGGGGCCGGTGCTGGCGCCGATGGCTGCTTGTGCGACGGGCCTACAGTCGATCGCCCGTGCTGTTGATTTAATCCGCACTGGTGAGTGTCAGCGGGCGATCGCAGGTGCTGTGGAAGCGCCTATCACACCGCTGACTCTGGCTGGATTTAGCCGGATGGGTGCTTTGGCAAACAATGGGTGCTATCCCTTTGATGAAAATCGGGAAGGCTTTGTGCTCGGTGAAGGCGGGGCTTTATTTGTATTAGAATCGGCCGAGTTGGCAAGGCGTCGTGGTGCTAAAATTTACGGTCGAGTTTCCGGTTTAGGCTTGACAAATGATGCTTGTCATGCTAATGCCCCGGAGCTGGGGGGGGAAAGTGCGATCGCGGCGGTAAGTCAATGTTTGAAACGCAGCAATTTAGCGGCGATTGATATAGATTTTATTCATGCTCACGGTACTGCAACTGAGTTAAATGACCGACACGAAGCACTGTTAATTGAGAAGTTATTTCACCCAGGAGTTGCTGTTAGTTCGACTAAGGGGGCGACGGGTCATACTTTGGGAGCTTCGGGAGCTTTGGGCGTGGCTTTTTGTTTGATGAGTATTAAATATCAGATGTTGCCGCCTTGCGTGGGAATGAAAAAACCGGGGTTTGAATTAGATTTTGTTCGCTGTGCGCGATCGGCTATTGTCAGAAATGCGGTTTGTTTAAGTTTTGGCTTTGGCGGGCAGAATGCTGCGATCGTTTTAGCGGGCGATCGTTAATTTTTGTAAACTCGGTCGATCGGCATTTAAATTACACGATCTCTCTACAGTTAAAATCTTCTGAGGAGGCCGGAGAACCCCCGCACATCCAATTTAAATCTCAAAAATACTACAATACTTATGTATTTTAGTCAATTAACTGAGAATTTTGGTGAGATTGCTGGTGCTGCTATGCTAGTCTGGCTCTGCATCCCGACGCTAATCCTTGCGTCAAAGCCTCGGAGGCTAGAAAAGAGAGCCAGATTAAAGCAGTATTGTATTTTATTAACGCACCGATGGTGATCAGCGAAAATAGAAGAAAGAAACTGTTTAAATTAAGTCTCAGGTATTTTCACATGGATCTGGCCTCTCATCGATTTATGTCTTATTTTGAACCAGAGCAAGCTGCTCACCTTTGCCAAATAGCTGTTTTGGAGAGTTTTGCTGAGGAAACGCTGGTTTTTGAAGAAGGAGAAACAGCGGATTTTTTATATCTAGTTTTAGAAGGTAAAGTCGAGTTTAGCAAGCGGATCGAAAATCATAAATATCAAACTGTTGCTGTCGCTAACCCAGACGATTATTTTGGCGAACTCGGAGTTTTAGACGGAGAGCCTCGCAGTGCTAGAGCTGTGGCAGTTACCGGCTCGACTTTGGCCAAAATAGACCGTGAAGAACTAATAACAACTCTCCAGTTTGCTAAAGGCAGTTCGGTACTGCAAATGTTTAGTTTCATTACTAAAAATTTACGGGATACCACGGATCAATATGTTAGCCAGTTGGTACACAAACAAAAAATGGTATTGGTAGGAGAAATGGTGAGTACAATTATTCACGATTTCAAAAGTCCTTTTACCGGAATTAAACTCTCCAGTGAAGTGCTCAAAGAAATGCACCCGGATGAGGAAACTCAGGAGTGGTGCGAACTTATTCAATTGCAGGTTCAGCGAATGTTGGGGATGGCTGAAGAAGTGTTAGAATTTTCGCGCGGCAATTCTGTATTAAATAAAAAACCAGTTAATCTAATTCAGACGTTGCAGCAGTTTCAAAAGTTGAACCGAGTTTATTTTGAAGCAGCAAAAGTAGATTTGGTAGTACGGGTGACAGAAGTGATAGTGGAAGCGGATGAAAATAAGATTTTGCGCGTTTTACAAAATTTAGTTGGGAATGCTGTTGAGGCTTTTGGCGGACGAGGGGGGCGGGTGGAGATTGCTGCGTGGCAAAGTGAGGATTGGGCAGAAATTAGCATTTACGATAACGGCCCCGGCATTCCACCTGCAATTAAGGAAAAGTTATTTGAACCGTTTGTGACCTATGGTAAACGGACTGGTACTGGGTTGGGAACGGCAATTGTTAAGTCGATGGTTGAGGCTCACAAAGGGCAAATTACTTATGAGTCGGAGGACGGAAAAGGGACAACTTTTTACATCCGCTTGCCGAAAACCGAGGCTTTAGCAGATCAAAATTAAGTAGGTTAGAAGATATATACTGAGGACTTTTTCACTAAGCCTCAGAGACTTGGTTGATGAGTAGATATTTTGTAATCAAACAATATTTTTCTAAGAAACCGGCTGGAAGAGCGTAAGTCCTAATACTGTGTAGCGACTTGCAGAATAAAGTAGAATTGAATTAACGAAATGCTAAAAATCTGATGCCAGTTACTATTCAAACCTTACCCACAGAAGTTATCAATTTAATTGCCGCCGGCGAAGTGATTGACTCGATCGCCGCAGCGGTACGAGAATTAGTTGAAAATTCTCTGGATGCTGGCGCAACTCGCATCGTTGTTTCTGTCTGGCCCGAACAGTGGCGGGTGCAAGTTGCAGATAATGGTACAGGAATGGATCTGGAAAATTTGCGGCAGGCGGCTTCCCCTCACAGTACGAGCAAAATTACCACTGAAGCTGACCTTTACAAAATTGATACTTTGGGATTTCGTGGGGAAGCTTTGCACAGTTTAGCTCAGTTGGGCTGTTTGGAGGTTTTGAGCCGATCGAATGATTTGGGATTAGGGGATTTTTCGGAAAATCGAGATTCGGCGCAAACCCCCGCTAAATCTTCCTTTAACAAGGGGGGAGTTGAAAATGCTCGATCGGGCTGGCGGGTCGTTTACAATAACGCAGGCGTTGCTGTAGAGGTGGAAACAGCGGCGATCGCTCCGGGTACGGTGGTGACTGTTGATAATTTGTTTGGCAATTGGCCTTTGCGCCGCAGTTTTTTGTCGCCGGCACAGCAAATGCGATCGATCCAATTAACCCTTCAGCAAATTGCTATTTGTCACCCGCACGTTAATTGGCAGTTGCGTCAAGGAACTACGCCTTGTTTGCACGTAACTCCTGGTAGCACAGCGGAACAACTTTTACCTCAATTCGTGCGCGGAATTCGCTTGAATGATTTGCAGTATTTAAAAGTAAATTTGCCTTCAGTTCCTGAAAGGAATAAATCGCCAGATTATTTCGCACACACGCAATTGTTTTTGTCAAAAACACAGCCGAGTTACCAATTCCCAATTCCCGATGCCCAATGCCCAATGCCCCATGCCCAATGCCCCATGCCCAATTCCCAGTTTTTAGAATTAGTAATTGGTTTGCCGGATCGCTGTCACCGCAGGCGGCCGGATTGGGTGAAAGTTGGGGTAAATCGGCGAGTTGTGCGATCGCCCGAATTAGAGCAAACTATTCTCAGCGCCTTTGCCCGCACTTGTCCGCGCGATCGCTATCCGGTGTGTTTTGTTCACCTGCAAATCTCCCCTTCGGAAATCGACTGGAACCGCCACCCGGCTAAGGTTGAAATTTATCTGCACGATCCGAGTTTTTGGCAAGAACAAGTTAGCGCGGCAATTGCTCGTGCTTTGCACCTGAACGATGAAGTTTTGCCGTCTGCCCCAATTCCCGATCGAGTGGGAAAATTGCTGAAGGCATCGGAACAAAAAAGTGCTTACAGTGTCGGGATTTCGGCTATACAAAATGAGGAAGGCGACGAACAGGAAAAAGCTAATAAAATAGGATTGATGGAATTGAGGGCGATCGCTCAAGTTCACAATACTTACATTGTTGCAGAACATTCCAGCGGCATGTGGTTGGTGGAACAACACATCGCTCACGAGCGCGTTTTATACGAGCAATTATGCGCGGCTTGGCAGCTAAAATATCTGGAAAAACCAGTAATTCTCAGTCAATTATCGGCGCTGCAAATTGAGAATTTATCCCGCTTGGGTTTGGAAGTAGAAAGTTTTGGCGAACAGCTATGGGCTGCCCGCGAAGTTCCTGAATTGTTAGCCGAGCGAGATGACTGTGCGGATGCGCTGTTTGAGCTCAGTAAAGTCGCAGATTTACAAGCGGCTCAAGTTGCGACTGCTTGCCGTAGCGCTATGCGAAACGGTACTCCTTTGAGTCTTTCCCAAATGCAAAACTTGTTGGATGAATGGCAGCAAACTCGTAATCCGCGCACTTGTCCTCACGGCCGCCCCATCTATTTTGCTTTGGAAGAATCGACTTTGGCTCGGATTTTTCGTCGCAGTTGGGTGATTGGTAAAAGTCACGGGATTTGAAAGTTGATTTGACATCCGAGGGCGTTCACCTCAATCTGGCTCGATCGAAAAAAACATCGTGAAGCTTTATTAAAAATAGGGGCTGATTTAGATAAAACAACTTAGAATATATTAAAATTTAAATAATGCAGTGTTTTTAATATCTTTTGGGCAACAGGCAAGATGCCTGTTCCACAAGAAAAAATGCCTGTCTTACCATAAAAGATTTAATTACACTACAAAAAGCTGCAACAGGCAAGATGCCTGTTCTACAAGAAAAAGTATCTATATTACCATAAAAAAGGTTAAGTATACTACAAAAAATGCCGATTTACCCTAATAATCTTTGTTGTGGAACAGGCATCTTGCCTGTTCATGATATTAGTCCAATAAGTAGATTAAAAATAAATCAATAATAAATATGGATTTTCCGATCGCCCGACAACTCTTTTATCGAGAAATAAATCAGCCCGATGGCTCGATCGACCTGGCGAAAGCTGCTCTTTACATGGCTTTGGAAGAATACCCAAATTTAGAGCCAGAGGAGTATCTCAACGCTCTCGACACGATCGCCGATGAAGTGCGCGATCGCCTGCCGGCACAGAATTATCCGCTGCGGATAATTCAAACTATTAACGGCTATTTATACGGGGAGTTGCAGTTTGCGGGCAATGATGTTGATTATTACGACCCCCGCAATAGCTTTTTGAATGAAGTGATCGATCGGCGTACTGGCATTCCCATCTCTTTATCTTTGGTTTATTTGGAGGTTGCTAAGCGCATTGATTTTCCGATGGTGGGAATTGGGATGCCAGGACATTTTTTAATTAGACCGGATTTTGAAGATGCTGGTATTTTTGTTGATGCGTTTAACGGCGGCGAAATCTTGTTTCCTGAAGATTGTCAAGCCCGACTTTCTCAAATTTACGGGCAACCTATGGAGTTGCAGCCGACTTTTCTCGCCCCGGTAAGTCGCCGACATTTGTTGGGGCGAATGCTGGGAAATCTCAAGGCGATTTACTTGCAACAGGGAGATGCTGTGAGGGTACTCTGGGCGATCGAAAGGATTTTGCTGCTGTTTCCCGAGGCGCTGGGGGAACGGCGCGATCGCGGAATTCTCTATTATCAACTGGGACGCTTGGTCGAAGCGCGCCACGATTTGGAACTATACCTGAGAAATGCTCCGAATGCTCCTGATGCTGCTAGAATTCGCCAATTGGTCGATCGGCTCGATCGGGATCTGTGAACGTGAACAAACCTGACGGTCAACTGAGTACAGTTAGACTGCAGGCTTCTTTTTCCTTTTTTTTCTCATGCTTTTTATAGTGAGGTAGTTCCACCCCCACTTGCTAATATAGTATCAGAGTATTTCCCGATCATGAAGGGGTATAAAAGAATAATTGTCGGTTTCCGTCCCTACACCCGACGAGCCTTTCATCACGCGGGCGTAATTTATTCGGGCTACGGGGCTCCGCGCTCAGATTAATCCCCTCTAAATATACGCCCGGGACTTCCCGGCTGGTAGTTAAATTTGGTATATGTCGCACAGCACACTATAAGACATAAAAGTGAGACTCAATAAACTGCTGACCGACGACCAAATTTCGCTTTTATAATTTTTGCAAAGGTATCTAAAATTGTCAAACAGCTAATTATAACATATTAATTCTCAATTAATACCTATCTTTTGATAGGTTAAATTTGCTTGACATGACTGTAAAATCATAGGTCATTTACCGAACTTCCGAGTCCACTTTCCCGACTGATACCCGCACTGATACCTGCACTGATACCCGCAATGACGAGCGATCGAAAAAGTATTTTGACGTAAAGAGGCACAAACTCATGAACTTTCAGTTTCAACAAGGTTATCTCAACGGAATGCAACCGCTGTCAGCCAATTTAACCAAAAGAATGTCAAAGTCTTTATCATTTGGTTTGGCGCTTTTGTTGGGAACAAGTGCAGTATTCCTAAGCAGCGGCAAAGCCTTGGCATTAGATAATGTCACCGTAAAATACGGTGCTGTTGACGTAACATTACCGATGAGCGACTTACAAAGCTTTGCACAAACCGGCAAACCATCATCTCAACTGCAAAGCGTTCTGAGTCTTGCGAAACAAACTCCCGAGTCGGTGCGCCAAATATTAACGCAAGAAGTCCCTTTAGATTCCCAATTAGTAGCGGGGCTGGCAAATACTTATTTTGGGGAAATTGTTTTCAAACAATTGGGGGAGGTTGCTTATACGCCGGCCACTCGTCTTCAAAGCGCGCCCGCACTGCGCGATGCTTTAGTCGCAGCTTCCAAAGATGGCAAAATATCGCTGATTGAAGTGATGCAAAATTACGGCCCTGCGGCCTTAGAAGTTGACGGGAATCAAGCTATGGCTATTTACCAACGAGTGATTAAAGACTTGCAAAATTTGCAAGCTATGTATCAGAATTCCCCTGCTTTGCAAAATACCGCCGGCCAAGCGGTGAATTCGGCCCGACAAATGATTTGTCAGCCCAGTCCATCAGGAAGTGCGAAATAAATAACTGAAGTTGGAGGGAATTGGGAATTGGGAATTGGGAATTGGGAATTGGGAATTGGGAATTGGGAATTGGTGCTTTTTTTCCTATTAGCTCTAGCTTTCAGCTATTACCAATTACTCATGACCAATTACCAATTATTCGGCTACGCGAGGGTAATAGTTTCCCAGGGAGCATCTCATATTTGCAAAAACACTTCTTTCTTCTTCCTTCTGACTCTTTTCTCCTGGCTCCTGACTCCTGACTCCTAATTCCAATTTCGAGCTTTGCTGCTTTCATTGAGATGCTCCCGTTTCCCATTACCCATTATCCATTACCCCTTACCCATTCTTTGAGATAGTTGCTCGGCTACCCGCTTGAGTCGGCGGAGTTGGTCTTTCATATCTTTTTCCGTCCAAGGGGCGGCAAAGCGATTGAAACCAAATCTAATTAAACGATTGGGAATTTGAAATTCAAAGCGGTTAATCAAGAGAGTTCCTTGGATTTGCGGCTGGCATTCCCAACGATCGCATCCTTTGAAAAATCCGTCAAACCCCCAAACAATTAAACCTGGTTGTCGCTCCAACACAACACTCTCTAAAGAGGGTTGCAAAACAGGAATTTTTATGATAAACAAGCTGCGACTTCCTACGGCAGTATCCCATTCGCCCTGGGGATCGCAGCGTAGCAAGGGATTGAGCCACTTGTGCATTAAAGTGCGATCGACTATACAGCGCTCCACCAGAGTAGCAGCCGCCTGAATTTCAATGGATTGCTCGAAAACTTGACGAATTGACATGAGAACCTGCAACAACGAGGGTATTACAAAACTTTGCTTACTTTAATAGTCCTTTATTTACTTGTAACGTCAATTTTTCCATAAATTAAAAGATTGACACACTCATAAATACAGTGTATCATCTTCAAATAAAGTATATATACTGATTATGGAGTTAGTCGAAAGGCACATCATTAAACCAAATCATAGGTTTTATCGAGAAGCCGAGAGACTGTCTTTGCTGTGCAAAAATCTTTACAATAGCGCTAACTACATCTACCGTCAAAACTTTTTCGCCAGCCAACAAACAAATGCTCTGGCTGTTTATCTCGCGCTCAAAACAAGTCCTGATTACAAAGCACTGCCCGCAAAGGTAGCACAAAGCACGATCAGCTTAGTCCTCAAAGCATGGACTAGCTATTATCTGGCGGTGCGAAACTATCAGGAATACCCAACTAAATTTAAAGCCGCCCCGAAAATCCCTCATTACAAAGGTTCAAGAGAGCGAAAAAGAGAGGACGGGCGCTATGTAGTTGTATTTAATTGTCAAGCTGTCAGCAAAAGAGCCTTAAAAAAAGGATATGCTCGTCCCTCTGGGACTAATATTTGGTTGCCCTCAAAAGTCAGCTCGATTCTGGAAATCCGGATTGTTCCCAAAGTAGGTTGTTATGTTGTCGAGGTGGTCTATGAAAAGTTAGAACAGCCTTTACAAGTTAATCAGAGAGCAGCAGCCATAGATTTAGGATTAAACAATCTGGCAACATTAACTTACAATGTTCCTGGGTTAGTACCGACAATCTTCGATGGACGGGCTGTTAAGTCAACCAACCAATACTGCAATCAAGTTTCATCGGCATTGAAATCATTGCTGCCCGTAGCGCCAAAAAACAGTAAAAAAGTTGCCCCATTGTGGCACAAGCCTAACTGTAAAGTGGATTACTACCTCCACACGACGAGTTCCGCAATTATTAAAGAACTCGTTAATCATCAAAGGGGCTTGCTAGCGATAGGCTGGAACCATGATTTTCAAGATGGGATTAATACTGGTAAGGTTAATAATCAAAATTTTGCCTGTATTCCCCATCGCCGATTCGTGCAAATGTTGCAGTACAAAGGACAACTTGCGGGAATTAAAGTTGTGTTAGTTGAGGAGAGTTACACATCCAAATGTTCAGCTTGGGATTTGGAACCAATTCAACAACATTCCGACTACATTGGCAGTAGGGTAAAAAGAGGATTGTTCAGAACCCAAACTGGACTCTTCATAAATGCCGATGTCAAGGGTTCTTTGAATATTGGCACAAAAGCAGTCGGAGATGGGTTGATCCCAAATTCGATAGAGGGTTTTGTAGTTAACCCAGTACGATTAAAAGTGTACAAACATTAAATTTAGGCGATGTCTAGATTTTTTGGAACTATTATTAAAGTTTCGTCTTCTCCTTGTCAAATGTGACGTTAACCTGAGAAAAAAATGAATGAAACTTGGCAAGAAATAACTCAACCGATATCGGGCCCCATAGCGGCTTTGTCCGATCGCCTTTTGGCACAGGCCCAGCCCGCAAATCCGCTGGCACAGGCCGAACGCGGAATTAACAATCTCTTTCAGGGCTCAAACATTGAAAATCTCCTCTGGGCCGTCGGTATCCTGCTAGTTGGCTTGATAGTATCAGCCGTCGTCTCATCTATAGTCGGGGGATTGCTCAAGAAGACGACGATCGACAATCGGCTGGCGGCTTGGATTACCGGCCGCCCGGAAGGAGCTGAAACCCCGCAAGTGGAAAAATGGATTTCCACAGCGGTGTTCTGGATCATTTTTATCTTTTTCCTAATTGCCTTTTTCGATCGCCTGAATCTAACGGCTGTCTCGCAACCGCTCAATACTTTTCTCAATCAAATTACCGGTTTCTTGCCGAAGTTAGCCGGCGCGCTAATTTGGTTGGGGATTGCTTGGGTGTTGGCGACAGTCGCCAAAATGGCCGTATCGCGCGTGATGCGGACTTTTAGCGTAGACGAGCGCTTGAATCAGGAGGTGGGCGCAGCGCCCACTGAGCGCCCTTTGCTGCTGAGCGATACTGTGGCGAATGCGCTGTACTGGTTCATTTTTCTGCTGTTTTTGCCGCTGATTCTCGACTCACTGGAAATGCAGCAGGCTCTGCTGCCGGTTAATAATTTACTCAACCAAATTCTGGCGGCAATTCCGAAAATTCTGGAAGCTGTGCTGATTGGGTTTGTGGGCTGGCTACTGGCTATGGTGGTGCGGCGGATTGTCACGAATCTGTTGGCTGCTGCTGGGGCGGACGGTTTGGGCGCTCGGTTTGGAATTTCGCGGACTTCTGGCGGACAATCGCTGTCGTGGATTGCCGGGACGATCGTCTATGTTTTGATTTTGATTCCAACCGCGATCGCAGCTCTCAACGCTTTGGACATTCAAGCGATTTCGCAGCCGGCAATCGCGATGCTCAACGACATTTTGGGCGCGGTACCCAAAATCTTCACGGCAGCCCTGATTCTGGCGCTTGCTTACATTTTGGGGCGCTGGGTAGGCGATTTGGTTACTAATATCCTGACCGGAATTGGCTTTAACAATGTCTTTTCTTGGTTGGGAGTGCAGGCACCGAAACAGTCGCTGAGGCTACCGCCAAGTTCGATCGATCCGGAGGCAACGATTCTTCAGGAACCGGAACTTCCGGCCCGCACACCTTCTGAGTTTGTCGGTATTGTGGTGCAGGTGGGCATCATCCTGTTTGCTGTGGTGGCAGCTACCGACGTGCTGCAAATTCCCGCGCTGACGGCGATTGTTAGCGGTATTGTCCTGGTTGCAGGTCGGGTGCTCGCCGGTTTGGTGGTATTTGCGATCGGCTTGTATTTGGCGAATCTGGCGTTTAGTTTGATTGCCAGTTCTGGAACTCGTCAAGCGCGGCTTTTGGGCCAAGCGGCTCGGATTGCTATTATTGCCTTTGTTTCGGCCTTGGCGCTGCAACAGATGGGCATTGGCAGCGATATTGTGAATTTGGCTTTCGGGCTGCTGCTTGGGGCGATCGCAGTTGGTATTGCTCTAGCTTTTGGTTTGGGCGGGCGCGAGATTGCGGCCGACCAAATTCGCGAATTGTTAGCGTCGTTTAAACAAGATAAGACGCCGCGTTCGTAACTCTATAAAATGGCGTTTGTCAAGTACAAACGCCATTTTTTTATGATTAATTTCATTGTAAGGGTCGCGAACCAATCGCAAAGCCTTTGAATTTGAGGATACAGCTATAGCAATCCTCGCATCATTTGCATAATTATTGTAGGGGCAATCCCACGCCCGGTTGCCCGATAGATAGGGGGTAGGCACTCTTAGCACTACCCGTACAAATTTATCTGAATCATTTAGGATTGCTATAGCGCGTCGCGTGAGAACCCCGGTCTTTCCCGCAGGGTATGAAACGCAGTTGCAGCCTTTAGGCTGCGAGTAATCTGTGTTATAATCTAACAATGCGGAACAAGTAGGCGTATCAACTACGTGTTGAACCATTCCTAGAACGGTGAAATTCCGGGCAGTAAGACACCCTCAGCATTTTTGACCGAAGAACGAGCCCGCCGGGCCCCGGGCTTTAGACACGGGGATAAGTCGGTAGCGGTTTCAACCGCCTTCAGTTTTTGATATAATTCAAACAGCAAGTAAGAATAACCATCTACGCGAAGAATCATCAAGCGTGCGGAGAAATCCCGGCAACGGAGACATCCGCCTTTGATGCGGAATACTTAAAGGGCGAATAATGGCAGGGTGAGGAGCGTACCTATCTGGCTCGTGCGATGGACTCTGAAAGTAAGAAAAACTCTAAAAGTAAGCGCAATTGCAATATCTTTGATACGGGTATTGTTTTGAGCGTCTAGGGGGACTTTTGCCTGTCCCTTCCAAGTTTAGCTTGGAGAATCCCCAGGCTTCAGCCGTGGGGAGTGTCAAATCACCATAATCAGTGGTTTTTATTAGCCCGTTTGGAGCGAGCCTTTGGGAGGGTTGGGTAATTTTTGATTTTAGATTGACCAGCGCAAAAGTTGAGGTAGAGCAACTCAACCATTCTTAGGCCGCTTTTTGACAATTTTTTCAACTTTCAGGTCCATCAAATTAAGGAAGTATTTATTACGTTCAGATAAATTTAATTCAATCCTCACAAATCACTTTTCTGTAAAACTCCAAACACCATTCCAGTTATCAGGCACACCCTCCCTCATCAATTGCTCAATCCTCTCCAAATAAAGGAGAGCAGTTTTATCAGCAGGATGTACAGCAATCACCTTCTCAAAACTTTCTCTCGCAGATTCCAGCCGATCTTTGTGCCGATATAATTCCAATCCTTGTTCAAAATCCAGTTTGGTTTTCAACTTCAGTACCCTGACATCCTCATGTTCTGCATCCAGGACCTCATAAACCGCAATCGGCTCATTTCGTCCCTTCACAATCGCCCGGTCTAAAAAGCGCAATTGGTATTCATCGGCATTAGTTGAATCGTCTAGCACTTGCTGAGAAATCAGAAGAGAAACGCCGTAAAACTTTGTTAGCCCTTCCAACCGTGCCGTTAAATTAACATTGTCAGAAAAAGCATCACCCTGCATCCGGTTCTCTTCGCCGACCATGCCCAGCATCATGTGACCCACATGAATACCAATCCCAATCTTAATAGGTTGCTCACCTGCCTGAAGTCGCCCCTCGTTGAATTGCTCAACGACTCTAAACATAGCAACGCCCGCTGCCAAAGCATCATTGCCTCCATCTGGAAAAACAGCCATCATACCGTCCCCCAGAAACTTGACAATCAAACCATGATTGGTACGAATTTCTGGACTAACTTTCTGCAAATAAGTATTGACAAAAGCAAAATTTTCCTTGGGAGTCATTTTTTCAGACAGCGTAGTAAAGGAGCGAATGTCAGAAAACATCACCGCCATAACTTTGCTGACATGATCTCCTAATTGCACATCAGTAATGCTTTTCTTCCGCAGAAACCTCAGATAATCATGAGGAACAAAGCGACCATAAGCTGTCAGCAGCTCTTCCAAATTTTGATTTGCCCTGGTCAATTCCTTCTCTCGTGCTTTGACCGTATTGACCATCTGAGTAAAGACTCGTGCCAGTTGTCCTAGTTCGTCACTGCGTTTAGCAACCTCTGTTAGTGCATCCGGTTGAAAAGCATCTCGTTCCACCTCAGAAGCAGCACTTGTCACCTTACCAACTTGCTCAATATATGCTGCTTGACGTAAAATTTCAGCTTTGAAAAGTCCTTCAGCTTCCTGTCGCTTGAGGAAATTCAAATAGGCATTGGAGTGATAGCGGATGCGAGCGATCAGTTCCATGCGATCTGGCAGTTTCACTAGGTAGTCATTGGCGCCCAGTCCAAAGGCCTTAGCTTTGATAGTAGGGTCTTCTTTACTGGACAGCACAATTAGCGGAATATTACAGGTAAAACTGTCTTTGGATCGTAGAAATCGAACTAACAGCAAGCCATCCATTTGGGGCATAACCAGGTCTTGCAGTATGACAGTTGGCTGGCACTCCTCCGCAATGTCAAAAGCTTGAGTTGGATCGCTACAGTAGTGAAATACGATGTCCGGTTCGGAAGCCAACATTCGACGAATGGCTTCACTAATGATGGGTTGATCGTCAATTAATAAAACTGTTATTTGCTCGTGTATCAAAGTTGTCATAAGTGGTAAAAAGAATAAAGTCAGTATAGAGAGCCAGCTTTTAACTAATCCGTGTTTGACGTTTTATTAGATGTATTTACTTAATTAGCGGTTTAGTATGAGATTTTGGCGGAGGGTAGTGCCGATCGCATCTGGTGATAAAACCTCTACAGCAGCATTCAACTCTACCGCAGCTTTAGGCATTCCATATACCACACAACTGTCCTTATCTTGAGCAACCGTGTGCCAACCTTGAAGCTTCAATACGCTTAATCCCTCCGCCCCATCTCGACCCATTCCAGTTAGCAGAATCGCAGTTCCCTTGCGCGTCCAATGTTGAGCAACACTCTTGAAAAATACGTCAACTGATGGACGATAGGGATAATTAATCGGCTCTTTGGTGTAGCCGAGAGTCAAGTCCGGTTTTAAATACAAATGATCGTTAGTACCTGCCACTAAAATAGTTCCCTTTTCCAATCGATCGCCCGCAACCGCAATTCTTATGGGCAATACTGTTTGTTGTCTCAACCAATCAACCAATCCACTAGAAAACTGATCGTCTATGTGTTGGACGATCGCGATCGCTGCACCAAAACTAGCAGGTAGCTGCGAAAGGATGGTTGCTAATGCTTTCGGGCCACCTGTAGACGATCCAATCGCCACTAACGGGACAGTAGATACAGTAGATGAAAGTCCACTTTGTCGCTCCAATTCCAGCGACGAAGTGGACTTTTTTGCTTGTATCTTTGTTGAAGAAGGCTGTTTTAGCAGTTTGCGAATTGTGCCAACTTTAGCGAGTAGCGCGTTTGCTGTATTAACGCTGTCTGCTCCACTCAAAACGGGTGTATCAACTGCATCTAAAGCGCCGTGTCCCATCGCTTCATAAACTTTTGCAAGATTTTTATCAGCACTGGCTGTAACAATCAGAATGCGACAAGGAGAGTGTTTCATAATCTGACGGGTTGCTTCTACTCCATCCATGACAGGCATCAGTAAATCCATTAAGATTATGTCGGGCGTATCTTGAGCGCACTTAGCAACTGCTTCTGCTCCATCCCGTGCAGTCCAAATCACCTGGTAGTCAGAAACTGTCTGCAAAACCCGTCGGAGTGCAGCAGTTGCGATCGCCAAATCATTAACAATTGCAATTCTCATCAGCAAATCCCCCTAAATTAAACGTAAAACACGGATGAGTCAGTCGATTTTAGATTTTAGATTTTAGATTTTAGATTTACCCCACAGATAAATCAGGGATCTTGAACTTTGGTCTAAATTTTTTATCTTTCCACGACAGGAGTACGTGGCACGGTATCCGTTTTTGGGCTGGGTCAAAAGCTCGGTGTCTATGCCTTCTTCCTTCTGCCTTCTTCATTCTACTTATCAACGCCCAATTAAATTCACGACGGCATCAATCAGGGTGGCATCATGAAAACTACTTTTAGTTAGATAGTAATCTGCACCCGCTTCTAAGCCCTGAATCCGATCCTCCTCGCGATCGCGATAAGACACAATAATCACAGGAATGGAATACAAACGGGAATGGTTCTTCATTTGCTTCACCAGTTCAATCCCATTCATGCGTGGCATATCAATATCACTAATCACTAAATCGTAGTGGTTAGTCCGAACAGCATTCCATCCCTCCATCCCATTGACAGCAATATCCACGCTATAGCCGCGATTTTCTAGCAGCTTACGTTCCATTTCCCGCACCGTGATCGAGTCATCCACAACCAAAACTTTCTTGCGTTTGTCTTTAACGACATCCGTTACCTCGCCTCCCACCTTTGTTAATCGTCCGGCGTTGAGGATAGCATCGATCGATCGCACCAGATCCGATACATCAACAATTAGAATCGGCGAGCCATCTCCCATTATAGATGTGGCACTAATATCAGGTACTTTGCCCAAACGCGGATCGAGTGGTCGAACCACTAAATCGCGCTCACCTAAAAACTTGTCCACCACCAAACCATAGGGATTAGATTGATCGCTGATCACCACCACAGACAGCGAACCTGGATTAGAGGATGGTTCAGGTAATTCTAGAACTTGATGGGCAGCGATTAAACCAATATTTTGTTGATTCATCGTAAAGTATTGGCGATTTTCCACCTCCGAAATGTGCGATCGCTCCACAGTAACAATCTGATCGATGCGAGCCAGGGGCACCGCATACGGCTTGCCAGAAACTTCCACCAACAACGTGCGAACCACCGACAGCGTTAGCGGCAGTTGAAAGTGGAAACTCATTCCTTTGCCCGGTTGCGATATAGCACGCACCGTTCCGCCTACTTCCTGTGCCATACTTTTAGCAATATCCAGACCCACACCTCTTCCAGAGATTTCCGTTACCTGTTTAGCGGTGGAGAATCCAGGTAAAAACAGAAACTCCATCAATTCAGCATCCGTAAGCTGGGCTGCCATTTCCGAAGTTGCCAGGTTTTTGTTAATCACCTTTTGGCGCAACTGCTCTGGATTGATACCTCGCCCATCGTCGGAAATGGTAATTGCTAGCATTCCACCTCGATGAAATGCCTCCAGTCGAATCATACCCACCGCCGATTTTCCAACAGCAGTCCGTTCGTCTGGTAGTTCAATTCCGTGATCCGTTGCATTTCGCAAGATATGAGTCAGGGGAGCTTCCAGCTTTTTGAGAATGTCGCGATCGACCGGCGTTGCCTTACCTACAATTTCTAACCTAACTTGCTTATTCAACTTGCGTCCCAAGTCGCGGATCATGCGCGGAAAGCCTTGTACGCCATCCACAAAGGGACGCATATGCGAGGTAATGACTTCCCGGTAGAGGCGATCGGACAGATTAGCAGTCCGTTGGGCATATAGCTCCAGTTCCCCCAAGCGCTCGCCCAGAAAGTCTAGACACTCTTGTTCTTGGTTTCTTGCTGTTTCTAGATACTCCTTTCCTTCTGGCTGATAGGCACCGTGTTCAAGGCTATCCTGCAACTGTTCTAGCGTTCTGGAAATTTCGACCATCCGCCGTTTCAGGGACATCATGGAGTCTGCGTAGGGTTGCAGCCAGTTGGCTTCAATCAGTGACTCACCTGCGAGCCCCATAATTCGATTTAAGTTCTCAGCACTGACTCGCACTACGCGATCTTGAGTAGCCGCGTGTTCTGATTCTGAAGAGGAAGATTTACCCCGCTCTGGACTTTCCTGCACCATCACGTCTGATGGCGATGATTCAGCTTGATCGATCGCGATCGCGGTATATGAAGATGTGGACTGAATGCTAGATTGGTTGGAAATTTCTAGGGATGATTCGGAAACTGTAGAAGCGACTGAAACACGGGACTGAGAAACTATATTTTCCTCTTCTCCATCTCTAACTCTCGCGCGATCGAGTTTGGGTGCAGATTCTGGGGTCAAAATAGCAGTGATCGCCCCTCTTGTTATTTCAAATTCGGCATTATGTT
Organism: Microcoleus sp. T2B6; assembly: GCF_036700475.1. Taxonomy (NCBI): domain Bacteria; kingdom Bacillati; phylum Cyanobacteriota; class Cyanophyceae; order Oscillatoriales; family Microcoleaceae; genus Microcoleus; species Microcoleus sp. T2B6. Next base: position 29,833 of record NZ_JAUBOZ010000042.1, read on the forward strand.
CTGCTAACCAACTGGCTAATTCTACATCGCTTACTTGACCTATACCTTCGAGCAAATCCACACCTTGAAGCAGCACATCGACACAATCGGGATTCAGTACCACTGTCTTGTTCTGTGCTGCCACAAAACAGTCCTCCATCACATGAGCTATATTGACTAACGCATCGAGTCCAACAATGCGAGCAGCCCCCTTAATCGAGTGGGCTGCTCGCATTAATGTTTCCAATGCCTGCGTCGATTGAGAATTGCTTTCCAATGCCAGCAATCCCTCATTCAAGATAGCAACCTGTGCTTCTGCTTCCAGGCGAAATAAGTCCATCATGGAGTCATCGCCAGTCAGCGTCGCTGTTACATCTGGGGGTGCTGTAGGGGTTGTTTTTGTAGTATCCAGTGCCGCTGACACAACTGGGGGTGCTGTAGGCGTTGTTTTTGTAGTATCCGCTGCCACTGTTACATTTGGGGGTACTGTAGGCGTTGTTGTGATAGTTGGGTTGGAGGAAATGGCGATCGCCCTTTCTTCGTGTCCTCCGTTATCAGAAGGGATAAGTTCAGAAGGGACAACTAAAGTTGTCTTCGGTACAGACTCAGAAGATGTTGTCTCCTGACTAAATGAAGACACATCAGTACCCACTTCGTTCGCCTGAACTGAAGGAACAGCCATCATGTTAACTTCAGAGGACAAGACGATCGAAATAGCTTTTTGGGTCGTTGCCAAATCCCAGGAATGCTCCCTCATCCACCGCTCCTGCTCCTCCTCTGTCACTTTGCTCATACCCAAAAGTAAATCACCCGCATGAAGTAAGACATCAATTTGCTCATCACCTAGGGTAACGGTCTTGTTCTGAGCGGTAATCAAACACTCCTTAATGAGTTGTGCCAGATGGGAAATCGCCTCCATCTTTACAATTCGAGCAGTTCCCCATACCGAGTGGGCTGCCTGAATTGCTTGCCCAAGTTCGAGCATAGAGAATGGTTGCGTTTTGAGTATAGGAAGCACTTCCTTGAGGATGGTGACCTGAGTTTCAACTTCCTGACGAAATAGCTCCAACTTCGAGTGATCGCTCATAATCCGCTCCGTGTTCTGCTACAAAATTTTGTGATTGAGGGTGTAGAACAACAATTCAGAATCGAGATAATTGACTTGATTGCCATGCCAATGAATAATTCCCTGGGTGTAAGCCTCAGTGGCTTTAGTAATCACAATAGGGGCATCTCGTAATTCATTTAGGTGGAAGCGGTAAACTCCATGAACTTCATCAACCGGAAAGACCCACTTATCGTTTCCCTGCCCTGCCATTATCATTCGTTTGGCATTGGCGGATGTGACAGTGGAGGAAGTCTCCTTAGCCGATTCTAAATTCAACAAATGACTCAGGGAAGCACAAAGCAACGTTTCCCCGCGAATGTTCACCAGTCCCAAAAATAACTCGTTGCTGCGATGGGGCAGGGGTTGAATGACACAAGGAGGGGTCACTTCTTGCAGAATTCGGACTGGAAGAGCTAATCGCTCATTCCCAAGTCGAAAGATCATGACCGAAATAGCATCCGCTGTGTGGATGACTATTTCATCGCCTTCTACATCCTCGTGGTCTACGGGTGTTTCTGCCAGAATATTGAGCCACTCATCTAAGTAATTCAGTGGTGGTTCGCGTTCTAGCAAACTATCGCCAGCTTCTGCATAAACTGGGCATTCATAGCAATGTATCACAGTTGCTAGTTGACCGCATGAGCGATCGCCCATGACCCCAATTTGATTCCAGCAGTCATTCAGGGAGCTTTCTACAGTCAATGGTTCACTCCAAGGGTTAGTCATAACTAATTTGGTTGTTAAGTAAATCCACCTAATTAAACGTAATGTCGGGCTAAATGTCGGGCTAAAAAGTTTGCTGTATAAGCATTCTTCACCTCGATATTCTTCCTCATTCCTTCTATAGCGGTTCTCAAGCGTTGTGATGTATGGGGGCGAGTCCAATGCCTATGCCCCATGCCCGATGCCCCATGCCCCATGCCCGATGCCCCATGCCCGATGCCCCATGCCCGATGCCCCATGCCCGATGCCCCATGCCCCATGCCCCATGCCCGATGCCCCATGCCCCATGCCCCATGCCCCATGCCCAATGAGTACCTCATGTTACTGAGAAAGGCTATAGTTAACCATCTTTACCGATAAGTCTTAGACCGGGATATCTCTTTCCGTAATCCTTGGGCTGCATCATCCAGTTGTTCCAAGGCACTATTCGTTTCACGTAAAGCATCCACTGTTTGATGAGAAGCTTGACCGAGTTGCTCCATTGCCTCGCTAATTTGCTGCGCCCCCTCCGATTGGTCTTCAATGCTTTGACTGACTTGTTCAAATCGAGGTGGCAAACTCTGTACTTGAGTGATGACTTTCGCAACTTGGTCGCTAATCTTGCTGACTCGATCTACACTATTGTTCACCGAGTTGTTGAATTTATCCATTTCCATCACACCAACCGTAACCGCCGATTGCATATCTTTTACGATTTGCTCAATTTCGAGCGTAGCGACTGCCGTCTGATTGGCAAGTCGTCGAATTTCTCGCGCAACAACCGCAAAGCCCGCACCATATTCTCCCGCTTTTTCTGCTTCGATAGCTGCATTGAGTGACAGGAGGCTGGTTTGGTCTGAGACCTTTGTGATTGTAGTCACAACATTGCTGATGTTTCCGGCTTTTTTATTCATCACTCCTAGTTTGGAGGAGATAGAAGTCGTTGCCTCCGCCAGTTGCCTCATGACATTTTCCATCTCGGCGAGTTCATCCTGACTGTCGTTTGCAGAGATGGCGGTTGTTTGAGCCATCCCAGCAACTTGTTCCATTGTCTTTACCAAAGTTCTGGAGGTTGCAGCAATTTCCTGTGCAGTGGCGGTGACTTCATTGGTGGAAGCAAGTTGTTCAGCAACAGTGGCCTCTAATTCTTTACCAGATGCTGCAATTTGAGTTGCAGAGGTTGTAATTTGCACCACTGACTGTTGCAAGCTCTGAATCAGCGCATTACTGAGAAATCGGCCTAAAAGAATTGCTACCCCAGGGCCGATCAGCATAGCAATAATTGTCCAAAACTGTGATTGGCTAATAGCTTGAGTGGCATTTTTTTCGGCTATAGTAGCAGTGTCTTCATTAATTCTCAGTGCTTCTAGAATCGCTGCTGTTGCAGTATCAAAAGAGGCACGATTGGTCTTGGCACGATTGCGTAGCTGCTCGAAAACACCAAGGGCTTTTCGAGTATTGGCTATTTCTAGAGGATTAATTGGTCTCTGACCAATTAACTCCACCTCTCTGGCATAGGGATGCAGAATTCCTAAACTTTCAAATTGCTGGTTTAGTTTGAGAAAATCTTCATGATCGTTTTTCCATCTATCCCAGTTACTCTGAAGGTTTTTATAGTTTCTATTCTCTTCTTCCGTTCGAGGAGTGGCTTCATACTGCTTAAACCCTTCCTCGATTTGATTCCAAGCTTTTTTGATTCGCTCTAACTCAGCTTGTCGTTCCTGGGCAGTTAGTCCAGCAACCAATAAAGCTCGTTCTGACGATTCAATCTGGGTTTGCCCTTCGTTGACTTTCCACAATCCAACCAGGCTCGGCAAACTATTATTGCTTAATGTATCGATGTTACCACTTAAGCGCAACGTAGAGATTAAGCCCACTAGCCCTACGATAAGAACCAATGCTCCCATGAAATTGAAAGCGGTCTTAATGCGACCTTGTAAAGATTGATCTTTGAACACGTTATTCACCATAAATACTGCCTCATTGTTATCCGCATAATTGGGTATCTTGCTGTATCTTCTGAACTCGCTGCTTAAGAATTTCTGCACCCACAATATCGCCCCGATGTTCTTTCAAAAGAGATAGATGTATCAGGGCTTCGTAGCAGTTAGGATTAAGGTAAAGTGCTTTCTGAAAATATCGCTCAGCTTGAGCATTTTCAGTTTTTGCTTGATACAATGTACCCAGTAAAGTATAGGCTTCAACATTAGTAGAGTTGCCAGCCAAATATTCTTGGCAATGATTAATTGCCTTTTCTACTTGCCCGACATCCGCTAATTGTCTAGCCAGTTCCAGCCCCGAATGAGTTTTTGTGCTGCTGACTTTATCTGTTGATTGGATTGCTTTAGAAGGCAATTGAGAAGTAGACTGACGGGTAACGATCGCGGTAGATGAGGTATTGCCTGCTAGAGTTCGGGGCTGTTCTATCTGGGTTATGTGACTTTTGTTCAACGGTAAGCTTTGCTTTAATTCAGTAGATGCTGAAGTCTCTCTCAATGGCGACTGCAATTGAATGATATCAGATTTCCGGTACGCAAATGTAAAGGATTGTCGAATTGAAATAAAGGGATGGCTGGGAACTTTCCCGGTTTCAGCCGATCCGACGCAAAGTAATCCGTTTGGAAGTAACAAACGATCTAGGGTATTGAAGACTTGAGTACAGGCAGTGGGTTCCAAATAAATTAATAGATTACGACAGAAGATAATGTTATACTTGGTTTCGGCATCAGAAAACACATCTAAAAGGTTGCCCTGGCGAAACTTAACGATATTCCGAACGGGTGCAATGATTTCATAGCCGGCTACTGTTTGTTGAAAATAACGATCGCGCTCAATCCAGTCTTCGCCCCGAAATGAGTTTTTCCCATAAATGCCTCGCTGCGCTTTGGCGAGCGCCTGTTTGCTAATATCGATCGCATCAATGCTGAACCGATTTACAGACAAGCCAGCCTCCAGTAGCGCGATCGCCATTGAATAAGGTTCTTCGCCACTTGAGCATGGTACGCTTAACAGACGCAGTTTGGTCGAACCTGATTTGTTTAACCATTCAGAGCGGACGTAGTTGATCAGGAAATCAAAGGGTTTGCGATCGCGAAAAAACCAGGTTTCTGGAACTACAATTTTTTCAATGAGTTCTTCTAATTCTTGGCGTGAGGTTTGTAAAACTTTGAAATAGGTATCAAAATCGGGTAAACCACAAGCTGTTTGACGAGTTTGGACGGCTTTGGCAATTTTGTGAGAGCCGATGATATTAGCGGCAATTCCAATTTTTTGACTTAACAAGGTTTCAATTTTTGCTAGGCTCATCAGTATTGGGCGCTCCTGCTGCTAAATAAAGGTGTCGTGCATCAGTGAATAGTTGCTCCAGATGAATCCGCTGAATCATGCCGTTTTGATCTAGAATCATTCCGCCTAAGTAAGGTGCTACGTTCATGCGAGCATCGGAATTTACTAATTCAGTTTCTGGCTTATCCAATGTCTTGATTACCCGTTCCGCCATCAATCCCAGGTATTGCAGCCTATTATCATTAGTGGAAGAGCTGACCATAATAATCCGCGTACTCAATTTAAAGCCGCTTGGTTTTCCCTGAATCAGATGGCAAAGGTCAATAACAGGTGCTATTTTACCTCGGTAGTTAAATAATCCTGCGACATACTCCGGTACATGATTCATCTTCCTGAGAGGAACTCTAGGTATTACTTCTACCACGCGAGAACTCTCGATGGCATAGGAATCTTTTCCAATATAGAAGAGTAACATTAACATGGTAAGACCCCTTGCTTCCTCAAATAGTAGGTAAAAATACAGAAGTTTTGAAGTTAAAAATTACACATAAAACTGTTTAAAGTCGGCTAAGTTTTTGACTGTAGTCGGGAGCATATCACTTGTGCAGCCCAGCTAGAAATTGGAGTTTGGAGACACGAGACAGGAGGCAAGAGTCAGAAAGAAGGAGCACGAAGAAGTGTTTTTACAAATATGAGATGCTCCTTGTAGTACCCAATATAGTCAATATTAATTGTTACACTCATTCCCTAGGAATGTCAAGGATATTCTGGACATTTTGACCACAAATAATGGTGAGCTCGTTCTCAACACCTGTCTTTTCAATTATACTACTTATGTAATGCTCCAACTTGAAGAATGTAATCAATGCTTCAAGTGGTGTATCTTCGGCGGTAGGAGTCCTTGAATCAATCTCTTGAATCGTTGTCGGATTTAAATATTGAAAGACCTGATAAGTCAGAACTTCAATTGCATCTGCTGGCAAATGTTCAATCTCACGGGCATATCGAGTCAGCCGTGACTTGGCAAAGCTGATTTGGAAGCGAGCACGCCTCAGAAGGCGCTGCCGGATATTCTCATAAAGTTCTGGATTTTCCGAAGCCAAAGTTTTATGATTTAATAAGATGGGAATGACATCGGGATTTTCTTCTAAGAACAAAAGACTACCTTCTCGCTCATAGGCGGCTACTCCTTCCATTCCCAATGCTCCAATATCTGCTAAGGCAATAATTATCGCTAGAGGTGATAGAGGTTTGCTGGAGTCATAAAGAGCAGGTTGATAAATCGCTTGCTCGGATGGTTCGTATATGCAAATGGTGGCTTCGATGGCGTCTTGAATAATCAATAAGTCTGCATCCGAGAACCGTGCAAGACTATTCAGATTTTGTTCGCATTGCTGTTGATTTAGGATGTTAATGTATTCAAACAACTTTTCAATTGTTGCTGCCTCACTTACACCCATCTCACGTCGTCTGGACTTGTGAGGTTGGGTTTCAGGAACAAAAAGTTGCAGCATATCATGGGCAGTTGCACAAATATCTAGTAGAAGTTGCATTCGTGCCATATAATCTGGCGTAGCATTGTCTTTTAGGGAGGTTTCCCAATAAGGACGAATTGCTTGAAAAATAATGTTCGCTCGGTGCTGTACGTTATTAATATGCTCGCGAGTATGATAGTAAAGCTGCTTTTGAGCAATTTCTCGATCGAACTCCTCAAGAGCAAAGTTTTTGAGTCGAGCAATCGCCGACGCAAACGTAGTGGGAATCCGTTCTAAGTTTTCCTCAGAGTGGTCTTGCGATTGGAAATTTGGATAATTTAACGAACTCATGTCAGGTCAACTCAGAACTACGTTGGCAAAAAGTATTTTCTTAGCAGCTACTCATCTCTATAAACTTGTAAACAAGAACAGGGTGTAACAAATTATATCGATTTCGGCCAGTGCTGTCTGATTCAGGGGTAATAAACTATTCTTGGGTGCTTTAACTTTTCCCATCTCAATAATAATTAAAAATATTTATAAATGAGTAATTGTAGAAATTTTTTTGTTTATGGATAATTTATGAGTTCAGCAATTATGGAACTTACGAGCGATTAACAGATGATGGGTTAACCCAGTGGCATCCGGCATTCTTGCATTTAGGTAAGAGTTTAGAGGAGTGCGCCCAGAAGTATTGGGGTTTCTGCCAGAGATACAAGGGGAAAGGGAAAACAGCGAATAAAAAGTCTCGCTGGGGAAACAAGTTACTCGCTGGTTTTTCCTTTTCTCTGCCTCAGTACCAGATATCCGAAGAATCTTCAAATGCGGCAGTTGTAGAGCAGTTTATCGAGGCGAATCAAGCGTTTGATGGGGGAACAAGGGCGATTGGTGTCAAAAATCCTAACCGATCTGTGTTATGATTCTGGAGGTGATGGGGACGTTTGCTTCCTCCCCTCACTCACCTAACGTCTCCCGCTTCCCTTCTGCTGGGAAGTTCTTAACCCTCCCCCCGCTACCAACTCCAACGCCTCCTCGGAAAGTTCCCCGCCTTCCCCCACATCCTTCGCTGCTGCTTTTTCCTTCATAATTTCATAGGTTTCGGCGGCTTCTTCGGCAGTGAAGTAGTAGCCATACTTTGTTCCCACTTCTACAACGGAGTGAGCAGCATCCATCAGCATGGATTCATCTTCTTTGCCTTCAATAGCTTTGAGGAAGTCTTGTTGCAAAGCAGTATCAGCGTTGATTTTGGCGAAAAATTCTGTACAAGATTGTTTGGTCATTTGAGTTCTACCTTATGTGTAATGTGTGGACTCGCGGATGGATGATTGTTGATACTGCCGCTACAAAAATTCCTTCCATCCCTTAAGCTAGTGGCGGCAAAAATAAAGAGGAATCCGCCCAGAAGTATCGGGGTTTCTGCCAGAAATACAAGGGAAATGGGAAGCCTGCGAATAAAAAGTCTCGGTGGGGAAACAACTTACTCGCTGGTTTTTCCCTTTCTCTGCCTGGCGTACCAGATATCCGAAGAATCTTCACAGGTGGCAGTTGAGGGAGCAGTTTATCCAGGCGAATCAAGCGTTTTATGGGCGAACAAGCGTGGTTGGTGTCACCACCCATTCCCGTAAGTGCGCGAGGACGAGGACGCGGACGACACACTATTATTTGTGTATATACTTGTGTATGATGTACCTTTGAGTACATATGTACTTGTGTCTGTACTTGTGTATGCTCTTGTGTATGTACTTGTGTATCCTGATGCTGATGCTCTATAATCATAATAATAAGCATCATAATAATTACCTCCCGCCACCATCTCCAACGCCTCTTCCGAAAGTTCCCCGCCTTCCCCTTCCATCGCAGCAGCTTCCTTGTTTTCTTTATATCTTTGTGCCACTTCTTCGGCAGTGAAGTCATAGCCATACTTTGTTCCCACTTCTGCAACGGAGTGAGCAGCATCCATCAGCATGGATTCATCCTCTTTGCCTTCAATAGCTTTGAGGAAGTCTTGTTGCAAAGCAGCATCGGTATTGACTTTGGCGAAAAATTCTGTACAAGCTTGTTTGGTCATTTGAGTTCTACCTTATGTGTTGCGTAATGTGTGGACTCGCGGATGGATGATAGTTGATACTGCCCTGACCAAAATCCCTCCCATCCCTTCGATGATTTTTTGAAGAAGCGGGACTTGTCTTATGTCTTTATGTCTTAAGAGGGATGACTATTTCTAGAATAGTCGGTTGACAGTCTTAAGTCAAGCAAAGGGAGAATATTTTTTCGGAACTTTAAGAAAATTTGATATTTGTAGCTGTTTTGTTAAGATTTGATGAAATCAAAAAATTTGACCTTGCTCACAAGTTCTTTCTATCCGCCACAGATTCCCCGATCGCGTGAAGCGATCGCCCACCTCGTTAATGGCCACTTCTAATCAACCGCGCTGGTGCCCTCAATTTCATTGGGTGCAATTAGGAAAACATCTTTTTTGTTTTAATGAGAGTAGAAATTCTGATGGCATTTAATTTATAGTTTAAGATAAATTTTACAAGAGTCTTGACCCATGCCCCGCAGACCTCGCCATCTCCAACCTGGATATTGCTACCACATCACTATTCGTTGCAATAACCGAGAATTTAACCTGGCCCAACGGCAATGTCGGGAACTGTTGCTCGCTTTGCATCAAGAAGGCAATCGATAAATATGGGTTTAAGCTTTATGCCTTGTGCATTATGAGCAACCACGTTCACTATCTTATCGAACCTGCACAGCCGGAAGATTTACCCAAAATCATGCACTTTCTCAACTGGTATGCGGCAATGTGCTTTAACCGAATCCTCAAGCGCACAGGACATTTTTGGGAAAAGAGATATTATAGTGACGGATTTCCCACAGGAGATTTAGAACGAGGATTAAATACTTTGCGCTACATTCACGCTAATCCGAAAGCAGCAAAAATGCGGCAGGGTTTTTTCTACGAGTTCAGCAATTACGGGACTTACGAGTGTTTAACAGATGATGGTTTAACCCAGTGGCATCCAGCATTTTTGCAATTGGGTAAGAGTTTGGAGGAATGCGCCCAGAAGTATCGGGGTTTCTGCCAAAGGTATAAGGGGAAAGGGAAACCAGCAAATCAAAAGTCTCAATGGGGAAACAAATTACTTGCTGGTATTTCCCGTTCAAGGAAGTACCAGATATAAAAAGCCCGGCTGAACAGGCAGTTGTGGAGCAGTTTATCCAGGCGAATCAAGGGTTTGATGAGCGAGCAAGGACGATAGGTTTACGATAATAACGATACGACGACGCGACCACCGACCGACCGACCGCCCTACCACCGCTGCCCCCCCCCTCCCGAACCGCTTCTCGTCACAGTCACATTCCCAACACGCTTCTCTACTATTCCATCCCAGTGTCTCCTCCCGCCCGCTACATTCTCCAAAGCCTCCTCCTCGATTTCTCCATCGTCTGCAGCGGCGATGATTTCTTGATGCTTTTGGGCAGCTTCCTGGGCGGTGAATTCATAGCCATGCTTTGCCCCCACTTCAACGAAGGCGGTAGCTGCTGCCGTATCCTCTTTGCCTTCTAAGGCTGCGTCTACTTCCTGTTGCAAAGCAGCATCGGTATTGACTTTGGCGAAAAATTCGGCACAAGCTTGTTTGGTCATTTGAGTTCTACCTTATGTGTTGCGTAATGTGTGGACTCGCGGATGGATGATAGTTGATACTGCCCTGACCAAAATCCCTCCCATCCCTTCGATGATTTTTTGAAGAAGCGGGACTTGTCTTATGTCTTTATGTCTTAAGAGGGATGACTATTTCTAGAATAGTCGGTTGACAGTCTTAAGTCAAGCAAAGGGAGAATATTTTTTCGGAACTTTAAGAAAATTTGATATTTGTAGCTGTTTTGTTAAGATTTGATGAAATCAAAAAATTTGACCTTGCTCACAAGTTCTTTCTATCCGCCACAGATTCCCCGATCGCGTGAAACGATCGCCCACCTCATTAATTGCCACTTTTAATCAACCGCGCTTGCACCTCCAGAGGCGATCGCCCTTGGAGGTGCTGGTACCCTCAATCTGGAGCCCTTCTTGAGTGTTTTGGGCCTAATCTGACCAGAGTGTTAACTTTTATTTATATGTGATCTGTCAATTTTTATTAAATCTTTATCAAAGAGGGCGGGTAAGAGGGCAAAAAGGGGGATATTATAAACAAACAGCAGATGTCAATCGGCCATTAGATAGATAGGTGAGTGCGGGTGCAGCCGATGACATACTCCCAAAGCCAGATGCCGAGAGACAACGCAAAGCCCTGACCAGTTTGAAGGTGGCTGGCGCGGTGACTCGGAGCGAACCCCTTTAAAAGGCATTTATTAGCGACTGGGAAGCGATCGCGCCCTGGTGTAAAAACCTACAGTCGCATTTGCCACCGAATTTCACCTCTCAAAATCCCAACAGCTTTTCGATTATGCGAGAGTGTTCTAAATAATGACTTACTTAATCGATTTCCATGCTTCTAAACAAGTAATTAAAAGCAACAGCTTTTTGCCGTTAGATGCACCGGATACGGTGTGGATGGTAAAGGATGGAGCAATGGCAGTGTTCGCGATCGCCACTACCAATGGTAGCCCACAGGGAGCGCGACGCTATCTGTTCGATATTGCACCAGGAGAGGTGCTGTTCGGTATCGCGACTGTATTTGAAGGTCAGTCTCACCAATTAATTGCCGTTGCTTACGAGGAAACCCATTTAGTATCGATCGCTCTAGTAGATTGGATAGGTCAGGTAATAGGCGATGGCAATGGCACGCGGGAGTTGCTTCTTCAGCCGTTACAACAGTGGAGCGATCGCTTAGCCGCAGTTATCCGAGAGGCGGATATTTCACTCAATGCTATTAAGGTAGAAGGGCTAGATACTTTAGAGTGGGTTAGTGAGTGTGTAGAGCAATTCCATGCAGACTTCTTACTGTCCCTGCACCAACTCGACCAAACAGAAACTCTAACGCGCTCCGAGCAATTTCGTTCGCGCCTGCGACTCAATCAAGAGGCGAGCGATCGAGCGATGGGCAATCTCACTGCTATTTTTCGCCGTAAAGAAGCAGAATTTTTTCAAGAAGGAACAGCTTTATTAATTGCGGCGGGGGCGGTGGGTAAAGCGATGGGGATTGAGATTCGTCCTCCGGCGCGATCGGAAGACCCCAAGCGCGTCAAAGACCCCCTTGAGGCGATCGTGCGCGCATCGCGAATTCGGACTCGCCGAATCATTTTGCGGGGTGCTTGGTGGCAGTTCGACTCTGGTGCAATTTTGGCGTATACGGCGCAGGATGAACGTCCGCTGGCGCTGCTTCCGGTAGCTGGCAATCATTACGAAATCTTCGATCCCGAACAAAAGCGGCGCATTCCGGTTAATGCAAAGACGGCTCAGATGATTTCGCCAGTCGCTTATGCCTTCTATCGACCTTTCCCGGAAAAGGTGCTGAAATCCATAGAAATTTTGAAGTTTGTTACTAAGGGTACGCTGCGGGATGGGGCAACAATTTTAATCCTGGGTGCAGTCATTGCAATATTGGGGATGGTAATTCCCCAGGCGACGGGGATTTTAATTGATACTGCCATTCCCAGTGCCGATCGCGGATTGATTTTTCAAATTGCTTTAGGGTTACTAGCCGTAAATTTTGGTAGCACGCTTTTAGACTTGGTGCAAAATGTCGCTACTTCTCGCGCTCAGACGCTTGCTGAAGTGCAAACGCAAGCTGCCACTTGGGATCGGCTCTTGAAGTTGCCCCCTCCTTTCTTTCGTAAGTACGCGCTCGGTGATTTGCAATCTCGCGTATCTGGCATCAACCAACTTAACCAAATTCTGACTGGCACTGTAATGCAGTCACTATTCGATAGTTTCTTTTCGCTATTGAATTTGGGTTTACTGCTTTCCTACAATTCTCAATTGGCATTGGTGGCGATCGCCGTAGCGGCGAGCAACATCGCAATTACACTGTTTTCTTTCTTTGTTTCCCGCCCAAAAATGATTCCCATGCAAGAAATGAGCGGAGAATTATCTGGGTTGACTGTGCAGTTAATCGGCGGGGTAACGAAGCTGCGAGTTTCAGGCGCGGAAGAAAGAGCCTTTGCCTATTGGTCGAAAAAGTTTGGGCAACAACTCAAGTTAATGCTCAGTACAGAAGCGATCGAAGATGGGGTAACGCTTTTCAACACGATGTTACCGACTGTCAGTTCAATAGCGGTTTATGCGATCGCAGTATCGCTAATTGTCCAAGCGCAATCCCAAGGACAGACGGGATTTTCTACGGGAACTTTCTTAGCGTTTAATGCAGCATTCGGTACTTTTGTGAGTGGGGTTACAGGTTTGAGCGGCACAATTATTAAACTGATGGAGGTTAATGTTATTTGGGATCGAGTTAAGCCAATTCTGGAAGCAAAACCGGAAGTTGACGATGACCAAACCGATCCAGGGCGGTTGAGGGGTGGAGTGAAGCTCGATCGCGTTAGCTTTCGCTATCGGGAAGATGGGCCATTAACGCTGGATAAAGTGACAATTGAAGCCAAGGCGGGAGAATTTATTGCTTTAGTTGGGCCATCAGGAAGCGGGAAATCAACAACCATTCGGTTACTGTTAGGTTTCGAGCAGCCGGAAGAAGGCACACTTTTTTACGATGGCCAGGATTTATCGGGATTAGATATTTGGGCAGTGCGGCGACAATTGGGTGTTGTTTTGCAAAACGGGCGGATTAATGGTGCTTCGATTTTTGAGAATATTTCCAGTGGTGCATTAGTCACAATGGATGAATGTTGGGAAGCTGCGAGAATGGCTGGTTTTGCTAAAGATATCGAAGAGATGCCGATGGGAATGCACACGGTAATTTCGGAAGGGGGAACGAATCTTTCGGGAGGACAGCGCCAGCGTTTGTTGATTTCTAGGGCGTTGGTTTTGAAACCGAGAATTCTGATTTTTGATGAAGCCACTAGCGCTTTGGATAATCGCACCCAAGCAATTGTCAGTGAAAGTTTGGAACAGTTAAAGGTGACAAGAATTGTCATTGCTCACCGTTTGAGTACGATTCGCAATGCCGATCGAATTTATGTGATTGCGGCGGGACAGGTTTTGCAGCAAGGTAACTTTGAAGAGTTGATAGCACAACCAGGAATGTTTGCTGATTTAATGTCGCGGCAAATGGCTTGAAAAGAAAAGGGGATGGGGAGAATTTACTCGCGAATAAAAGGTCATTAGGTAGCCTGTCTCTTTATGCAGGTAATTTTATTGTTTTTTCAAAAAAATAACTCAAAGTATCGGGGATTTCACGGAACAGGGGGAAAGAATATCAACGATCGGGTAGGACGCTCAGAATTAAAATTTAGTTTATCCAATCTTTACAAAAAATTTATATTATTCGGGTTGACATCTAAAAAAAATAAGATTAATCTTGAAAAAGAAAGATAAATTAAGTTTCTTGGAGACCTTCCAAAATGGCAATCGAAAACGTCGTTAAACTGCTGCAAGCTGCTCAAGAAAACCCCGAATTGGCTTCAAAGCTAGAAACCGTAACTAGCTCCGAGCAAGTTGTTGAAATTGGGGCAGGGGAAGGCTTGGAATTTACCACAGAAGAAGCAGAAGCATTCCGTCAAAAGCTAATTGCAATGACACAAAATGCAGAAAATGGTGAATTGTCGGAAGAGGAACTCGATGACGTAGCTGGCGGCTTTCTCAATAAGATTCTCAACTTCAGTGCCAATTCATATGACACAATGTCTCAATACACCAAGGGCGTCAGTGTTGGCTTTGGTCCTGTAAGTGTTGATGTATCGCAGATGCAACAAAACAGTGC
>NZ_JAUBOZ010000042.1:44304-64319 GCF_036700475.1 Microcoleus sp. T2B6
GTTGTTGAAATTGGTGCAGGTGAAGGTTTGGAATTTACAACAGAAGAAGCAGAAGCTTTCCGGCAAAAGCTCATCGAAATGGCCCAAAATGCGGAAGATGGGGAACTGACGGAAGAGCAACTTGAATCTGCTGCTGGTGGCACTCTCCAATCAATATCAATCAAATCATTTCAAGCAAAACCAATCGTCTGCAGTGGACCAATCAAGCTTAATCCGCAGAATATTATGACCCTATCGGGTTGGTAAATAGTCAGAAACAAAACTGTTAATTGATCGGAGGTTGATGAAATAGGGTAATTTCTCTTTCATCAATCTCTAGCGATTAAAAACATATAGGAGAGCCAAGTAATGGTTAAAACTTCCATTCCAATCCTAAATGTACTTGCAGATAGTCTTGATGCTGAAAATGTTTTAACAGACACAGACAGCATTTCTGCTTATCAAACTGCCACATTTATTACTAGCCAGCAAGTATTAGCTGTACTGAAACCCGGCGATGCGACCCAAGTGCAAGCCTGTGTCAAAGTAGCAAATCAACATAAAACACCTATTTATCCTATTAGTGGTGGAAAAAACTGGGGACTAGGTTCGCGGGTTCCGGTTCAAAATAACTGTATTATTCTGGATTTAAGCAGACTGAATCGCATCCTTGACTTTAACGAAAAACTGGCTTACATCACCGTGGAGCCAGGTGTTACCTTTCAACAGGTATATGAGTTTCTCCGTCAGCAAAACTCTAACCTTTTTCTCTCTGTCATTGGCGGTTCCCCTGATGCCAGTTTAATTGGCAACCTTCTAGAACGGGGAGATGGCATTGGCCCCTACGGTGAGCGAGCCACCCATGTTTGTGGATTTGAGGTGATTCTACCCACTGGAGAGTTTATTCATACGGGTTTTGGTCGTTTTGCCAATGCCAGTGCTACTCCTGTGAGTCGTTGGGGTGTAGGCCCAGCTAGTGAGGGACTATTTACTCAATCCAACTTAGGCATTGTCACAAAAATGACCTTTTGGTTGAGACCTTTACCTCAGTTTTTTCAAGTATTTACTTGCTCAATTCCCGATGTCGCTTACCTGAGCGGCCTATTGGATACTATCCAACCCTTGATGTTACAGGAAATCATCCAGGGGAACTGTTGCAGCGTTTGGAATAGCTACAAAGTTTTTGCTAGACAAGGGCGCTATCCCTGGAAAATTATGGACGGGAAAACGCCCTTGCACTTGAAAGAATTGAAAAGATTTGAGCGTTGGTTTGCCAGTGGAGCCATCTATTCTGCTAGTCGAGAGCAAGGTTTAGCACAACGGCAGATTATTGAACAAGCTTTAGCGGGGAAAGTTGAGGAACTGGTTTTTGCAGATGATGATAGTAATCCAGAGTTACGGGAAGATAATTTATATTTAGGTGTTCCTAGTAACCAAAATGTTAAAAGTACCTATTGGCGCAAGAAAAGTCCAATTCCTGCCCAACTAGACCCCGATCGCGATCGATGTGGAACTTTATGGCTATGTCTAGTGTTTCCTTTCGATGGAGTAGTAATCTCACCAGCCGTAGAGACAATTGAAGTAATCATCAAACAATATCAGTTTGAGCCAAATTTGGCATTTAACTGTAATTCTGGGAGAAGCATTCACTTATTTATCGCTATTATGTTCGATCGGGAGGTGGCGGGAGAAGATGAAAAAGCGATGTCTTGCCACGATGAACTTCTACAAATGTTAACTCAAGCGGGACATATACCTTACCGTCTGGGTATTCAATCTATGAATAGTTTGCCGCCCGCACAGGATGATTATGGATTTTTCCTTCGCACCCTCAAGCAAGCACTAGACCCTAATGATATTCTCGCTCCTGGTCGCTATGACTTTAAAAATGACTGGAAGTAATTAAGAATTTTTTTGGCAATTTTATGGCAAAGCGGTTCTTCCGATTGCATTGATTATCTTAAGCAGATTTATGCTTCTAATTAGCGCGAACGCCAATTTTTTTCCAGCCAAAATCCCCAGAGCGATCGCCTTTGGGTAAACTTGTTGAGAAAGTGCGATTTTTCAGGAGAAGCAATCGCCTTTTATTGTTGAAACAATTTATTTTTGTCTTACGATACGTGCGGTTTTACGGAAACTTTATATTTGTAGCAACTTAATTCTCAAAAGTTTGAATAAACCACACATTCCGCTCTTACTACATTTAGTTTTTCCAAATTTTACAAAACCTTTATGTTTAAGTATTGACATCTAAAAAAACAAAGTTATTATTGAATAATATAAATAACTTTCTTGGATAATTTGCCAAATGGCAATCGAAAACGTCGTCAAACTCGTGCAAGCTGCTCAAGAAAACCCCGAATTGGCTTTAAAGCTAGAAACCGTTACTAGCGCCGAGCAAGTTGTCGAAATTGGGGCAGGTGAAGGCTTGGAATTTACAACAGAAGAAGCTGTGATTTTCCGACAAAAACTCATCGAGATGACACAAAAGGCGGAAGATGGAGAATTGACGGAAGAGGAACTTGAAAGTGCTGCTGGTGGTGTAGGTGCTGGCTATTCCGCTTCTTCACATATGATGCAAATCCAGCAAGAATATAATGCAAAAGACCCCTTTTACGCGAAGGAGATGAAGGCAATAAACACACATATTGCCTTCATTCAGGGGGGTGGCTATGATTGGTTATCAAAAGTTGACTGGAGCAAACAAAAACCATTTTAGCAATAAAAGCCGCCCGAGTTGGCAGATAAAGTGTGCGATCGCATTAAGATTTTCTAGAGATGCGGTCGCATTTTATTGTGAATAGGAAAGATTTATTTTTTTTTAGCTTCGCGGGAAAGTTTTGAAAAATTTTTATATTTTTAGCGATTTAATTCTAAAGAGTTTGAATAAATTTAAAGGGCGATCGCCGATATGCACTTTTTGCTGTGTTGTGTCAAGTCTGGGAGTCAAAGTCCAGAACCCCTATTCTCTTGCACGTAATTTTAATTCCTTGATTTGAAATGAGCGAACGGTAAGATTATAGGATTTTTTGAATAAATGCTTACGGTTCGCTCATTTATCGAGGTTTCTGCCAAAGATACAAGGGGAAAGCAAAATCAGGGAATAAAAAGTTTCACTAGGGAAACAAATTAGTAAGGATTCAGGTCTAAAAACTTGTGGCTCCAACGCTTGTCTGGCAAGGGTTTTAGGGCAAAATAAGGGTTTTTGTCTTTCGTAGTTAATTGTCAATAAACGAGGAGAAGTGACAGTTTTCCGTGGTTTATTGAGAATAGAGATTGATTTAGTATCCAGCTCCATATCTAAAGTGTTTGCCCAGCAAGGAGTTCAGTGACCTAAATCCTTACACAAATTACTCGCTGATTTTTCCCTTTCTCTGCTGCCTAAGTACCTATGAAAAAAGACGTTGAACAGGCAGTTGTAGAGCAGTTTATCCAGGCGAATTAAGCCTTTAATGGGCGGGCAAGGGCGGTTGGTTTTGAAAATCCTACCCGCTGTGTGTTATGATTCTGGCATGACGCGGGATGTTTCGGGAATTACTCCGGCTACTCCGTAAATCCATCCCGGTTTATCCCCTACTTCTTCGCGCCGCCCGCCACATTCTCTAAGGCCCCTTCATCAAGTTCCCCTGTTGCAGTCGCGATAATTTCTTGATACTTTTGGGCAGCTTCTTCGGCTGTGAACTCATACCCATGCTTGGCTCCCACCCACACCAGGGCGTTAGCCACTTCCGTGCCTTCTTTGCTTTCTAGGGCTGTATTTACTTCTTGTTGTAAAGTGGCATCTGCATTGACTTTGGCGAAAAATTCTGTACAAGCTTGTTGGCTCATTTGAGTTCTACCTTCAGATAGATGATTTATTTAACACTTCTATCATGTTAGAGCAGTTTATCGATTGTCAAGGTTATTTCTCCCCTTTTAAAAAAATTTAATATTTTAATTGTTATTTGTAAAGTTTTCTTTAACTTTCAACTCGAACAACTCTTGCTAACAGGGGAAGCGCATCTAAATTCGACTTGACAGAAGGGGCTTCTTATGTATTGGCTGACTTAGCCCTGGCATCCAGTCAACTTTTTATCCAAAAGTTAGGTTTAATGAAATTAAAATCGGGTTATTGAGATTAGCTCATTCTTAATGATAAGATGCGTTTTCCCGGTCTTGCTACCAAGTTTTTTTATAATTTAATTCCCTGATCTGCTGCCAATTTTACTAAAGTCAGTGACGCAAAACTTGCTAACAATTTTGCCTGAAGTTCGGGAGGATATAACTCCCCTTGAGGTTGGCTATTAAATTTTTCTAAATTCTCGGCAGCATCTTTAACTAAAACTTGTAAAATTTTAAAAGCCCCATCAGAAAGTGGCGGTTGTCCTCGGTAATTTTGTAACCTTCCACCTTGGCGATATTCAGGAAATGCTTCTAACCCAATAAATCGCAAAAACCAATCAGCGCGATAGCGTCCACCGTTTGCTGCTACTATCCCTTGATAATCGGCAATTAGTTCGTCAAGCATATTATTTCGCATAGAACCAAACATCCGCCGGGTGAAATAATGACAGCATTCGTGTTCCAAGCGAATGATGAGGGAAAGGCGCAACCATTCTTCTTTATCAATTCCTATTTCTTCCGCAGAAATTCCGCTATACTTTCCCCGACTGAGAATGATAAAACAATCTTGGTAGAGGTGTTTTTGCAGCTTGAGCCGTTGAAACTCTGCTTGCCAATCTGCATCCGTTGGAGATGTGGAGAGTTTTGCTTCCCACTCTTGGCGATAGTGGCGAATTCGTTCCCAATTATTAAAACCGGCGACAATTGTTGCCCCCATTGAATCAGGAATGGGTTCGGGTTCATTGCGCTTAGTTAAAGCTTGCACGAAAGTGATAAAATCTGCCCGACATCCAGCAATAATTACAGGAATTTTACCCGCCAAAGTTTGATGAATGATTAATTGCAACTCTTCTGGTTTTTCTAATTCTAAACCCGTTGCTTCTACCATTCCCTCAGTTAAATAACCTTTGCGAGTAGCAGCCCGATAATTGTCAGTTTGGCTAATTTTATCTTGAATGGGAAATTGCAACTGCACTAAAGCCGATCGCAAAGCCGTAAATACACCCACTTCTTGCGCTTGCGAGTAATACCTTTCCCAAGCAGCAAGGTGCGGTTCTGAAGCTAAAGGAACCGTTTGCAGTTCTGGTAAATTCGTAGAGCTAAAGGGGTTTTGACAATAGGCTAATAGTTCGGTAATTTCTGCGGGTGTGGCTCCATAACCTACTAAAATATTAACCAATTCATCAGTTTGATAAGACATTTTATTCTGCTTCTCTAAATGCCGACTACAGATACAGCTTAAGCTGAAACCCGCCAGGGACTTAAGTCCCTGTCTAATAGCTTAAGTCCTCTGAAGAGGACTAATTAATTTTAAAAGTCTTCTCAGTCCTCTTCAGAGGACTTGATCTTTGAGACGGGGGTTTGAACCCCCGTCGGGCTAATGGTTTGACTTATTCTGCCTGAATCAATCTTTGATAATGCCCTTCCACATCTTTCATTTCTTCATGGGTTCCTCGTTGTACCACTTTCCCCCGTTCTAAAACAATAATCTCGTCACAATCGCGAATCGTACTCAAACGGTGAGCCACGATGATGCAAGTACAACCTCGCCGCCGGATGTTGCGGTCAATAACTTTCTCCGTCTCTGCATCCAACGCACTTGTCGCCTCATCCATGACTAAAATCGATGGATTATTCACCAAAGCACGGGCAATTTCTAACCGCTGCCGCTGTCCGCCGCTCAAATTAGATGCACCTTCGAGCAGCTTACCATCCAACCCACCGGGAATTGCCATCACTACATCCAAAATCGCCGCATCCTGACACGCTTTCATTAACTGGACATCAGGAATCGTCTCATCCCACAGAGTCAAATTATCCCGTACCGTACCGCCGAACAGGAAAATTTCCTGCTCTACCATCGCCAGGGAATTTGTTATCACCGAACGGGGAATCTGCTTTCGCGGAACGCCGTCGAACAAAATCTCGCCCTCCCAAGCTTCGTACAACCCAGTGACGATTTTAGATAGTGTGGACTTACCCGAACCACTACCACCCACAAAAGCCACCCGCTGTCCGGGTTTTAGCCTACAACTAAAATTTTGAATTAACGGCTCCTCTACGCGACTGTATCCATAAGTTAGATTGCGGAGTTCCACATACCCCTGCAAGCGACAGTTTTCTAGGGGCCAAGCATATTGAACGCGTGATTCCTCGCTGCTAGCTTCCTGTTTCAGAGACGGATCAGTAGGATTCCGCAGCACATCGTCCAAGCGTTTCAGGTCGCCGTCGAGGTTCTGAATCGTCGTCCCCAACCCAACCAAAGTATTTACTGGGCCTTGGAACTTCCCCATCAACCCCTGAAAGGCAACTAACATTCCGATGGTTAAGTGACCGTCGATCACCCGCAACCCACCAATCACTAACAACAACATCGTGGTCAAGGATGAGAGAAACGACGGTAGCAGCGATACCCACTGCTCGTTCTGGCTCATCTCCTGTTCGGCACTCGTGAGTTTAGAATAATACCCCGCCCAGCGACTAAAAGTGTCGGATTCCAAAGCACCTGCTTTAATCGTTTCAATGCTTTGTAACGTTCCAATTTCTACCCCAGCCAGTTTGCCTCCATCTTGCGCTAGCCTCATGCTAGTATCGATCCGACGGCGGGAGACCCACTGAATCACAGCAACGTTAATGGCAACGGCAGCTACGCCAATCAGTGTCAGCACCCAATCGTAAGCCAGCATCATCCCACCATAGAAAATAATCATCACTGAATCGATCGCAGTCCTAGCTAACTGCCCCGACAGTATTGAAGCAACTTTGTTGTTAATCCCAATGCGACTGCTAATTTCTCCAGCATAGCGCTGAGCGTAGAAGCCAGTGGGCAAGCACAAGAGGTGCCAAAGAAATTGCCCAGTCATGCTGATGGAAAGTCGCAGATTCAGGTATCTGAGCTTTTGCAATTGCAGCAAGTTCATCACCGCTTGCAGCAAGGCAATGACCCCCATCCCGATTAACATTGGCTTGAGCCACTCATACCGCTTTTCCATCAATATATTATCGATAAAAACTTGGCTGAAAGCGGCGAGGGCAAAACTGGGGATCACTAACAAAAAACCAATCAAGACGCAAAACAACAGTTCGCCAAGGGAATTTTTGAGCCGAGAGTATAAAGTGCCAATAATATTCGCTTTATGCCCACCTTTCTTAAACTCTGCTCCTGGCTCCATTACTAACACGACACCAGTATAAGCTTCGTCAAACTCCTGCATAGTGACGCTACGGGGGCCAGTTGCGGGGTCATTTAACAAAACGCGCTGGCGCAGCGTTCCACCCCGACTATCACCAACAAACCCTTCCACCACCAGAAAGTGATTGAAGTTCCAAAACACGATAAATGGTGGTTTAATTTCTTGGAGTTGTTTTATATCTTTTTTAAACCCCTTCGCCTGCATTCCATAATTACGCGCTGCTTTCAGAATATTTGAGGCTTTAGAACCATCGCGCGAAACGCCACAACTAACTCGCAGTTCTGGCAAAGGGGCAATTCGCCCGTAATAGCTGAGAACGATCCCCAAAGCGGCTGCTCCGCATTCCACCGCTTCCATTTGTAATAAAGTTGGAGTTCTAAAGCGACCGTTGTAATGTTTTGGTTTTTCGGTTTTTGGTTTTGTCGCAGCCGATTTTTTGATTTTTTCGAGTAATTGCATAGTTAATTCTGAAAAAGTTTTGAGTAGAGACTGGGGACTGAAGATTAGGGACTGGGGACTGGGGAAGTTTTGAATTTTGAGCGAAAAAGTTTTCTTGTCTTCCTCGCCGTCTTCCCTCCTGCCCCCTGCTTATTTCATGCCAACCAATTCTCGGAGAAACGGTAGTAAGAAAGTAATTGGCGCTTGTTCTTCAATAGTTACCCGCACAGTCGCCGTTGTTCCTGGCGTAATTTTCGAGTTTGGACCTTTGGAAGAAGACCATTTATAGCCGGTCGGATTGCGCTCCTCAGTTTCTAAATTAACAGTAACTTGAATGGCTGCTCCTGTCTCACCTGTGAGATTTTTTGCTACTTCTGAATTGCCGATTAGAGCGGCGGTTCCTTCTGCGGTGACAGGAAGGGGAGAAACAGCCGTAACTTTACCGACGATACCGCCGAACCGCTCTCGCTGTACCGTATCAGGAGTAATTGAAATCATCATTTCTGGCTTAATCTGCTTGCCATCTTTAATCGGGAAATAAGCTATTGCTAGACCTAGTTTTTCTTCCCGGCCAACTCTCATATTTCCCAGACGACTACCAGGCTGCACTACTTGACCCACGGTAGCCATTACTTCCAAAATACAGCCATCTTGAGAGCTTAAGATGCGACTGTTTTCGGTTAATTGTTGCTCAAGCCTAATAATTTCTCGACCAGCTTCTTGAACCTCTTTGTTGCGTTGGTTAAAAGTTTCTAAGCTTTCTTGCTCTAAACGTTTATATTTAGTATTTAATTCTTGCAGTTGTGCTTGCCTCTCGTTAATAGAGCGAAGATTATCTAAATATTCCCGTTCGTTTTTTACACTTTGGAGTTCTAGTTCTTGCAATTGAGATTGCATATCCCCAATTGTATTAATACTTTGTTGGTAAGTTTGCTGAGTTTGAGTCTCTGTTAGATCGAGTTGTTTTTGCTGAACTGCAAGCTCAGAAAACTTTTGTACTTCCTGCTTGTATTCTAGTTCTATCTCTAAAACTGAGTCTACGGATATAGCTCCTTCTCTTGCAAGTTCGCGGCGGGTCTGAAGTCTTTTTTCAAGGACGGGAATTAAATCTTTAGCATCTTTTAAGCGTTGCTGTAAGCTGCTTCGCTGTTGTTGAATTGCTGTTAATCCTTTCTCTTTTAATGTAGGCGCAGATGCTTGGGTTTCCTGCAAACGTTGCATTAAACTAACTCGTTGTTTCTCGAGCGCATTTAAGCTTTTTTCTTTAAGAATAGGAGCCAATGCTTGAGTATCTTGTAGACTTTTTTGCAGAGTGGCTTGGGAAGCTGCGATCGCGCTTTTTTCCAATTGCATTCTCTGACTAGATATTAATGAGGCATCAGTTGCTTGTTTTTGCAGCTTATCCAACTTTTCTTTAGCCAATTGTAATTGTTGTTGCAGAGCGGCTGGCTCGATAGTTGCTAGCACTTCATCTTTCTTTACACATTGCCCGTTACTGACATTCAAAGATTTTAATTGTCCGGCAATAGAAGATTGCAAATCAACAACTTGTCGGGGCTGTAAGAAAATAGCCCGACCTTGCACTGTAATAGGAATGCGACCAACAATACTCCATCCCACACCTAAAATTGTCAAACAGCCAAAAACACTCAGAGCTAACCAATCTTTAGGAGCGAGTACCTGCATCAATTGGTCTAAACGCTCTGGTGAAGACAAACGTTCTAAAGATTCTTGGCGGAAAATGCCTTCTTTTTTGCTGTCCCGATTGAAAACCATAATTGACTCTCTACGCAGTATTGTTTATTAAAGTTCTTGCAAAAATCAGCAATTTTTACGCAGGTAGAGTTTGTTTTTGTAGCCCTAGACTGAAGTATGTGGACTTTTGCAAGAGTTCTATTTTTGTTTTTGTAGAACCTAACGACGGAGTTGTTGAATCATCCAGTCAAAACGGGTACCTGCGATCGCAGTTCCTTCTAAAAGGTCGAGATCCAGTTCGTCCTCTACTTCTACATCTTCTGATAGCATTCCCACTGAGGATTGACCGATATCAACCAAGCTGCCACGTACCAGCAAATCCAAACAACGATTAGACAGAATTAGAGCCAACGAACGATAAAAACGTTCTGCAAAGCCACGATCTTCTTTAAATTTAGCCACCAGCGTTTTCTGCGGTAGTGCCAACACCCAAGCTTTTTCTAGCGATTTGACACTAGCAGAAGCCACACCGCCATCTACGAAAGACATTTCGCCTAAAATTTCGCCTTTAACACGTTTAGCGATTTCTTTCTCTACAACTGTGCCATTTTGAGGGATAGAAACGTAGATACCTAGCATTCCTTCTAGTAGCAGGTAAACAGCAGGTACTGCCTGCTCCTGTTGGATTAAAGCACTACCCGGAGCTGATTTTTCAGCAATGCCGTTGGCTACCATCCAAGCGATATCGCTATCATTAAGCGTCGCAAATACAACTAAAACTTTCCGCAAAGGTTCGCCTTCTTTGACGTTACGGGCTGCCATTAACTTAGTCAGTTTCCGCAAGCGTTCCGACAAGCAGATTGACAATAAGTGATAAAATCTAGCCGCAAATTCCCGGTCTTGCTGCAATCGTTTTGTTAGTTGTTCTTTAGGTAAAACTAAAAGCTCGGCAGATTCTTTAACAGTTACGGTCGCTCCTTGCTGCTCTAAAAGCAAATTTTCTCCAATAATCTCACCCGCAGAAAATGTCGTGAGTTCTTGGTCGCTGACTTCTAGCAGCGACATCGTTACCGCTAAATTGCCGCTGAAGCAAATATATATAGATGAAGCAGATTTACCCCCCTCTATTAAAACCGTTCCTGATTGATATTTTTTCTTTTGCCCGATCGATTCGAGCCACTCGAAATCGCGATCTTCGAGAACGCGGAAAGCAGGGAAGTTAGAAAGGAGTTGTTTCACGATTTTTTATTGGGTGTAAGTAGGACTAAGATGGATATATAGCCTTTATCAGAAAGATGGATTACCTAGAGCCCCTGTGTTGTCCTCAAGCTTTTTAAGCTAAATTGTGTACCTCACGTACCCAAGAACCGCTACAGCCGTCTTCTGTCACTCTCCGGCAAGTTAAATGTTTTTAATCTTATGGAAGTTTTGCTCCAGTATTTCAGGCTTGATGTTCTAACTGGATTATATTGTTTTTTTTAAAACGACATAATCCAGCTATACCAAGAGCTTCAGGATATGCTCTTCGGAGAGTGACAGAAGAGGGATAGTGAGAATAATTTAGCTATAAAAATAGCTTAGCATAAATGTTTAATCTCGGAAGAAAACTTTACATTTCCTTAAACAAAAATTATAACCCACATTCCGCACCCTCAACTGTTACATACTTTAACTGTAGTGGATCTGACGTTTAGGTTGACTATATATAGCAATCCTATATGAATTTTGAAAAGGCATCAAATCTTTTCAAGTTAGGAAAATTGAAAAGATTATATTTAGCAAACACTTAAAATAAAAGATTAATAATATTAAAATCTTTCCGAAACGATAAAACCTCCTGAGCAAACTTTTTATTGGTAATTTACTTTCATGCAACAGCCCTCAAATTCTCCGTATCATTGTAGCAAATTTTTAGGAAAATGGTATAAGTTTTCTTCAGAGTGGTCTTGCGATCTGAAATTTTGAGAATTTAAGGAACTCATGTCAGGTCAACTCCAAAACTAAGTTGGCAAAAAGTATTTTCTTAGCAGCTACTGTCTATTGAACCCCGCTCCACTCGCGTAAGAACGGTAACAAAAAAGTAATCGGCGCTTGTTCTTCCACCTTTACCCGCAACGCTGTTGTAGTTCCCGGTGTCAACTTCATATCTGGTCCCTTCGACGATGACCACTGGTAGCCGCTGACATTACTGGGTTCTGATATTAACTCTGCAATCACCTCCACCTTGGCGGTTTTTTCGGTAAGCCTATCTGCCAGTTCAGCATTACCTAATTTTGAAGCTGCTCCGGTTGAGGTAACAGGATAGGCAGACACGGATTTCACCATTGCGACAATACCTCCAAATCGCTCCCGCTTGACCGTATCCGGTGTAATTTGAATTTTCATTCCGGGCTTGATCCGCTTACCATTTTTCACATCAAAGTAGGCGATGCTAGTCAGATGAACTTTTCCTTGCTCTTGAGTTTGCAGAGCACCGAAGCGCATACCCGGACTGACAACTTGTCCAACTACAATACTGACTTCTAGAATGCAACCTTCTTGGGGACTTTGAATTAAGCTCCGCTCCTTAATTTGCTGTTCTAGTTGGGCAACAGCGCGAGAGCTCTCCGCAATTTCGTTTTCTCGATCGTTAGATGCTTTTAAATTGTCTTGTTCTAAGCGTTTGCTGCGGGTGTTTAACTCTTGTAGCTGAGATTGAATTTCTGAGATTTGACTGCGATTTTCTCTAAAAGAATTTTCAACTATAATCTCCTGGCTATTAAGTTGCTGCAATTGAGCTTGAATGTCAGAAATTTGGTTGAGATTCTCTCGAAAAGATTTATCAATCCCTACTTCTTTACTGCTTAATTCTTTTAACTGAGTTTGAATACTAGAAATTTGAGTACGGTTTTCTCGATAATCATTTTCCGCCTCCAAAACTGTATCCTGTGAGATCGCGCCTTCAGTTAGAAGAGCCTTTCGACCGTCTAACCTCTTTTTGAGCACTGGATTTATCTTAGAAACATCCTGAAGACTTTCCTCAAGGGAAAGACGCTGCTGTTTAATAGCACTTAACTCTCGTTCTTTAGAAACAGACGCTAATGCCTGCGTATTCTGAAACCTTTGTTGCAGAGTTTGGCGTTGCTGCCCAATAGTAGCTAAAGCTCGCTCCTTGAGAACCCCAGACATGGCTTGAACATCTTGCAACCGTTGGGTCAGATTTGCTCTCATTGCTGCAATCTCTTCTTGCTCCAGTTGGGTACGCTGCTTTTGGAGTGAATTAGTTTTGATATTTTGTACAATTAATTGCTGGCGTTTAGCTTGTTGTAGTTTCAGTTGTTCCTGTAACTCGGTGGGTTTAATCGTCGCTATAATTTCTCCTTTTTTGACGCATTGATTATCTTTAATGAGTAAAGATTCTAACTGTCCGGCAATGGGTGATTGTAATTCTACAACTCGTTGCGGTGAAATCAATACTCCTTGTCCTGTCACTGTGATAGGAATTCTACCAACAACGCTCCAAACTAGCGCCATCACCATAAATCCCCCCACGGCTATAGCTGGGATAAAGTCTTTGGTTTTGACCACCTGCATGAGTTGGTCAAGCCGTTCGGGAGAAGCAACAGATTCTAGAGATTGCTGTTGATCGGGGGTATCATTTATATCTGAAGCAGTCATAACAATTAATTCCTTTGTAGCCGATTCATCATCCACTTAAACCGAGTACCTGCCAGTAGGGTTGGTTCTAGCACGTCCAGAGGAATTTCATCTTCATACTCAATGTCCTCGGCTAGTTGTTGGTCTTGGCTGTAAGCTTTTTGACCAAAACCACGTTGTATTAAGCCTTCACGCAACCGATCGATTAACACCAGAGAAATAGCGCGATAAAAGCGAGTGGCAAATCCGCGATCGCGTTGTATTTTCTCTCTTAACATCTGTTGCGGTACGGCTAATACCACTGAATTCTCCGCACATTTAATACTTGCAGAGGCGTTCCCTGCTTCTACAAAAGACATCTCACCGACAATTTCTCCACTCGCCCGTCGTGCCAATTCTTTTTCCACTGGTTTTCCCTCTACCATCATGGAAAATATTACTGCCAAATTGCCTTGTAACAAAAAGTACAAGGCTTCTACGGGCTGATCTTGTTGAATTAAGGAGGTTCCAGCGGGAGCATTTTGTTTTTTGCCACGAGTTACCATCCAGTCGATATCATTGTCATTAAGGATGGCAAAGAGAAAGAGGACTTTCCGCAATGCTTGTCCTGGGACGATTTTGTTCTGCGCTAGTAATTTAGAGACACTTCGTAGGCGGGAGGATAAGATGGCAGTCAGTTCTTGGTAAAGTCTAGCCCCAAAATCAGGATCTCGCTCCATCTTTATTTGTAACTGCCGTTTAGATAAAGCTAATACTAGCGAGGGTTCTACGGTTTTGACAGTTGCCGAGGGGAGGCGATCGTCTATGAAGGACATCTCGCCAAGTATTTCACCTTTACTGCAACGAGCAATTTCTTGATCGTCTTCGGAATTGTTCTGCGAAATTAAGACTGCTACAGTACCGTCGAGGATGAAGTAAATTGAGTCTGAGTGCTGACCTTCTTGAATCAGCACTGTATCAACCGGCATTTCTTTGTGAGTACCAGTTTGAGCCATCCACTCTATATCGGGTGGTTGGAGAACTTTTAAGTTGTTGAGTTGGGTAAGTACAGGTGGCATGGTTGAAACTAAGGAGAGGGCGGTTTTGTTTATATGGGCGATCGCATTGTAAAGCGTGGATAAAAGCGGTAAAAAGGTGGAATAATTGCAGTTTTGGCTGATAGATACAGTAAAATCCGTGGAGGCAGGTTATCGAATTTTTCCCTTTTTCAGTTTTTCACCCTTATAACTGAGATATTGCACCATTCTCAATTAGCCGTAGGGGCGGGTTCGCCAACAGCCTTAAAGCTTGCAAATAGGTTCTATAAACCCGCCCGACCCCACGAAAAATCCTCTTATTGATATTGCTGCAAGATGTCAGTTATAACCAACTCACCCTTCTAAGTATAAAATAAAATCTTTCTTTTGGTAGATGACTTTTGAGGCTTATAAAAGTATGCCACGCTTGGTTAGTCTTTGCCCTCCGAGAAATTACGTAGGGGATTGGCAGGGGTTCTCCTTAAACTTGCGTGCTATCGGCAGTGAATCTTTTGGTTTTCCCCTGCTTCGCTATCAATTTGGCAAACATACCCTCCTGAGAAGCTAACTCCTCAAAAGTACCTTGCTGAACAACACGACCGGCTTCAATCACGTAGATGCGATCGGCATTGCGAATGGTACTGAGGCGATGTGCGATCGCAATTCGCGTCACCTTCAGGCGATCCAAACTCTCACTCACAATTGCTTGGGTACGATTATCTAACGCACTGGTCGCCTCATCAAAAAAGATGATTCGCGGTTTCAATACCAACGCACGGGCAATCAGTAACCGTTGTCGCTGTCCGCCAGATAAGTTTGCACCCCCCTCTGATATTACCGTGTGTATCCCCATCGGCATATTTTCAATATCTTCCGCAAACCCCGCCATCCGCGCCGCATCCCAAGCTTCCTCCATACCGATTAATGCACCACCGCTAATATTTTCAAACACGCTTTCGCTATTGATGCGCCCGTTTTGTAACACCACACCCAGTTGACGACGCACCGCAGCAACATCTAAACCCGATAAATCTTGTCCGTCGTAGTAGACAGTACCCTGTTCGGGAACGTCGAAACCCAGTAGCATCCGCAGAGTGGTAGATTTACCGCTACCAGAAGGACCAACAAAAGCAATAAACTCACCCGGCTTGGCTTCGATGGTCACATCATCCAGATTTAATGGCCCATCTTCTCGATAGCGGAAGGTAACGTGGTCTAACTTAACATATCCCGAAAGTCGCCCCGGATCGGCTTTATTTAAATCCACTTCGGGCAATTCGTCTACGATCGGCTTGGCGTGTTCCCACAACACCCCAATTTCTAACATATCGATCAGCGTGTTGCTGAGAGTTGTTACTCCTGTAATAAAGATAGCAAACGCGGCATTGAATGCTAGAAAGGTTCCGGTAGTAATCCTATCTGTTTGTGCCTGATTCAGCAAGCTAGCAGTCATCCAAAAAATGAGGATAAGGGTTAGGTTAGACTGCAATAGATTAAAAGTAGCGATCGCATCTTCAATCCATTGGTTATCCTGCATCAATTTCAGTTGCTGTTGATAATACTTCGCCCAATAAGCAAAGGCTCGTCCTTCCGCGCCTGTAGTGCGAAGTTTTGAAATTCCGCCGACTAGCTGAATAGTAAGTCCACCAATTTCACCTTCCAGTTCTTCCAGACGAGCAGTTTTCTGGCGTTTGAAATAACCGGCAATACTTGTGACAATAACAGTGAGGAAGACTATTACAGCCGCAATAGATGCTAGTGGGGGACTGTAGACAAACAGCAGTCCTAAATTTAGCAAGGAAAATAAACTTCTGAACAGAATATCTAACTTTTCAGCGCCCAATTTGTCGCGAATTTGGTTAATCGCATTAACGCGGGACAGCATCTCTCCAGAGGAATACTGGCGGAAGAAAGTAAGCCGCAGTTTGAGCAGCCGATCCCACATGGCACTCTGTAAGCTGAACACGGAATAGACTTCAAACCGGCCCAAATTAACTCCTTGAGCCAGTCGAAAAATTGCTACACCAAAACTAGCAGCTACTAAGGCTAAAGCGATCTGAAGCAACAACCCGCGATCGGCATCGGGAATGGCAGTATCAATTAAGATACCTGTTGCTTGGGGAACCACCATCCCCGTTAAAGCCCCAGCAATTCCCAACACCACAATACTAAGAATTTCCTGTCCTCTACCGCGCAGAGAATACTGAAACAGCGTTAGCAAATCTATCTTTTTTTCCGGGAAAGGCGGATAAAACATATAAGCATTGGCAGCCAGTAATTTAGCAGTGCGATCGCTCAATAGAAGTCGCTGTCCAGTTACCGGGTTGTAAATTTCATAGTTGCGCTTGTTATTTATTAGTAGCGCCACTGGGGTATTATCTGCTTGAAGATAAGCGAGCATTGGGCCACAATCGCCTCGCCACCAGCGTTCTGTCAGAAGTACCCGTCGAATTCGCATTTGGGAAGCACGGGCGATCGCCTCCAGTGGCTCCTTTACCCGCTGCATATTTTCAGACTTACCCGCCGGCTTAATCTCAATCCCCATCGCGTGTCCTACGGCTCCTGCGGCTGCTAGGAGGGGATCTCCGATAAAAGTAGCAATAGCTTGTTTGGGCGCAATTAGAGAAACAAAATTCGCCAACGCACCCACAGTTGCAGATTGGTTCAGGCGTTCCCGTTCTTCAAACTGCGCCAGAGTCTCTAATTGAGACTGCTGTTCTAGTTCTTGCAAGCAGCTAAAAAACTGCTGATGGAAGTTGTCTAAAACAGTGAGTTGAGTTTGCCAGGGAGTATGGCTCGAAAGTTCAGGGGCGGGTAGCAAAATTCCGCTGAGGTCAAATACGGAACTCAATTGTCTAAACCAAGCGGTTAGAATATTGCTGGCAGATGGCAAAGTGGGATCGGGGTCGGGATTGTTATCTAATTCTGAACGATGGGAATGTAGCAAGGTCGAGTCTGTAACGGGAACTGCCAGAATACATAAAGTGTTGGGACTTTTGAATTTTGATAAATCATCATCAATATCCGTTGCAAATCCAAACAGGGCTTCACCCGCTTCTGCTGTGAATAAATACCGCCGATTTTCTTGCAAATTTCCATCTTTAACCGGGCTAACAAACACAGCCACTGAACCAGATTGAATTGTCCAGACTTGTTGCGGATTATCCAGCAGCAATACCTCACCTTGGCAAACAAATTTGGGGGAATTTAAAGGGGAATTTAAAGCGGTATATTTATTCTTCATTTTCTTGTTCTTCCTCACCATGAGCCAGTTCAGCGTAGAATCCACCTATTTGAATTAATTCTTCGTGCGTTCCTCGCTCCACTACAACACCACGATCTAAGACGATAATTTCATCGCAGTCTTTAATTGAACTGAGGCGATGTGCCACAATCAAACAACTACAGCCACGTTGCCGCAGGTTATTGTAGATAAACTGTTCGGTTTCTCCATCAAGGGCACTGGTTGCTTCATCCAAAATCAAAATTGAAGGGTTATAAATTAGCGATCGCGCAATTTCTAGCCGTTGGCGTTGTCCGCCACTTAAATTCGCACCCCCTTCCAATAGTTCGCCGTTATAGCCACCCGGTATCGCTAGAATTACGTCTTGAATTTTGGCATCAATGCAGGCGCGACGTAGTTGGGAATCAGAAACTGTTGTATCCCATAGTGTTAGGTTATCGCGCACGCTTCCTGAAAATAGGAAAACTTCTTGTTCAACAGTAGCCATCGACGTTATTATAACCGAACGGGGAATAGCATTTCTCAGCTTACCATCAAATAAAATCTCGCCCGACCAAGGTTCATAAAGTCCCGCTACCAGTTTAGCAACCGTCGATTTTCCAGAGCCACTGCCCCCCACCAAAGCTACCCGCCGCCCCGGTTGAATCGTACAGCTAAAGTTTTCGATTAGGGGTCGATTGACTTTGGCATACCCAAAAGTAACGTTACGAAGTTCAATATGTCCTTGCAGGCGAATTGTAGAGGCATCAAGGGTAAGAGATGAAGTTTTAGGTTTTTTGTTTTGAGTTGTAAGTTTTGAATTCTGACTTTTGGTATCGATACTGCTTTTTGCAAGTGATGGATCTGTATCATTTGCCAGTACGTCATCTAACCGCATCAGGTTGCCTGCTAAGGTTGGCAGAGTAATACCAAACCCCATCAATTGATTGATGGGTGTCTGAAAGCTTATTAGCAGCGCTTGAAATGCTACCAACATCCCGATGCTTATCTTCCCCTCCATAACTTGCCAACCACCTACTGTCAGCACTAGCGTGGTTGTTAATCCTGTAAGTAAAATCGGTAAGACTTGCAGAACCTCATAGGGTACGGCTATTTTTGTATAGGTATTAACTGATTTGGCAAAATAACCCGACCATCTGGCAAAAAAGTCCGATTCTAGGGCTGAGGCTTTTAAGGTTTCCATGCTTTGAATTCCGGCGATACCTACCCCCTCCACCTTGCCAAGGTCCTTATCAAGCTCCATGAAAGCTTCTTCTAGCCAACCTCCGACTCCGAAAAGCGCCACAATGTTTACAACTGCCAACACCAGCGCGATCGCTGTTAGCAGTGGGTTATAAGCAAACATGACCAACAGGTAGATAATTGTCATCACTATGTTGATGATCGTCTCTGCCATACTGCCGGAAATGACCTGGGCTACTTTGTCGTTTAGCTTCACTCTTCCGCCGATTTCACCGGGGAACCGTTGGGTATAAAATCCGACAGGGAGTTTCAACATATGCCAGAAAAATTGACTGGACATACTGGCGGCTAATTTAATTTGCAACTGTCTTAAATAGCGTCGCTGCTGGGAGAACAAAAACGCCTGAATTAGGGCGGTGAGGAGCATTCCCAGCAGCAATGGACGCAGCCAGTCGGTGCGGTCTTCAACGAGAATTTGATCGACAAATACTTGACTGAAAACAGGTAGTACCAGTCCTGGAAATACTAGCAAAAAGCCAAGTAGGACACTGAGCGAAACTGCTCCCACCGAGCTTTGCAAGCGTTGTAGTAGCGATCTCAATACGCTAGACCGTTGTCCCCCCCGCTTGAACTCCGGCCCCGGTTCCATTGCTAGGATAAACCCAATATATGCCTCGTCAAATTCCTGCAAGGAAACCGTGCGCGGTCCGGTTGCTGGGTCGTTGATGTAAACTCGGTCTTTTTCAAAGCCTTCGACTACTAACAAATGGCTGAAATTCCAGAATGCGATCGCGGGTAATCGCATCTTAGCTAGCTGAGAAGTTTGTTTTTTAAATGCTTTTGCCCGCAGGCCGTATTGTCTAGCAGCTTTGACGATGCTGGCAGGTTGGCTGCCGTCACGAGAAACGCCACATTCCTGCCGCAGTTTGGCTAGGGGGACAAATAGTCCGTAATAGCCCAGCATGATGCCTAGTGCTGCTGCCCCGCATTCTACTTCTTCCATTTGCAATACGGTAGGCGTTTTAACACGTTTCTTGGGCTGCTGTTCCATTATTTGACTGAGCCACTGTTTTAACAAGGCATTATTCCTCAATGGTTTCAAGCAAAAACTTAAAAAGGTTGTCTATAAATTGGTTATTTTGTCAAGACAGTGGGTAGGAGATTCTTAAGACTACGCATAATGGCTAATTTGTGCTAAGCAGACGGTGGGTTTGGCTCTAAGTGCAACACATAGCCTTCACAATGTAAGCCGGCTGCCTGAAAACCCAATCGTTCTAAACCTTGATAATGCTGCACGCAAGTTTCCAGATTTGGCAATCCTACAGTCGGTTGCATATCGTCAAAACGAGAAGAGAGGAGACTGGACATAACGCACCCCATAATGTTTAGGGGATTGGTAGGCTTAAACTCGTCTGACCATGAATCTTCATCCATGTTTTTCTTCATTGATTCGGGTAGGTAGATGACCGTTTCTATCGGGTCAGGTGCGTGAAGCGCTCCACCTTCGGTAAACAGAATATCTTTGTGTTT